>JANQMK010000387.1 GCA_028280085.1 Pseudomonadales bacterium | reverse complement strand
GATTATGTCGCCAAACCGTTCTCCGTGGCGCAGTTGGTACTTAGAATTGAAGCGGTACTGCGACGCTCACAAGCCGGCCGAGAATTAGCTGCTACCATTCAACTAAGCAACAACAATGTAATAGACACTATCAACCTGTGCGGCCAATGTTATGGCCAAGAAATTCAATTCACTCGCAGGGAAATGGACGTATTGCAGTACCTTGAAAGCCATGGCAACCGTGCGGTATCCCGCGAAGAGTTATTGAACAAGGTATGGGGCTATAGTCGTGATCTAGAATTAGAAACGCGCACTGTTGATATACACATAGCAAAGCTGCGACGCAAAATAGAAAAAGATGCAAAACAACCTGCACATCTGGTGACAGTGCGCGGAGCGGGATACCGTTTAAACAAAAATTGAAATGCAGTCTCATAAATACAAACATATCAATGTCGGCCGCTTGCGAATGCTATTTGCTTTATTTTTTATCACGCTATCATTACCAACCGCGTTTCTTATTAATCACTCAATCAGCCAATTAAAGTGGGAAGCGTTTCATCAATACCGGCTACAAGCCCAGGACTTTACCAATCAAATCTCCACAACACTGCACAGCTTTATTGATACAGAAGAAGCACGGTCTTTTGTTGATTATTCTTTTTTGGTTGTAGAAGGCGGCCAAAAGAGCAACTTCCTGCAAAGGTCGCCTTTGTCTCAATTCCCAAACGAGAACCAATTCCCAGGTATTATCGGCTATTTTCAGGTTGATACTGATGGTGACTTCAGCACACCAATTCTACCAAACGATCTCAATAGCAATCTGTACGGCCTCACTGATCAACAGATTACCGAACGCCAAGGCGCTTCTGAAAAATTATTGAAAATACTTGCCGAAAATAAGTTGATTGAGAAAGACAGAGTAATTAAAACAGTGCAAGCAGGCAACTTCGAATACAGTACCGCTACAAGAGGTGCTGGGGCTGCTGCCCCCCAAGACGACTATGATTTCGAAGAAGACTCACTATCCGGGTTATTAGATCAATCTCTTGTAGCATCAATGTCAGCTGAACCGGAAGCTTCGCAGCCACTGGCAAGATCGATGAACGAGCCCGTTGTTTCACAACAAGCTTTTGATCGGCTAAAAGCACCGCAGCGGTCACGTGACATAAGTAATAAGCTTGGTCGTGTAGATGAGCTACAACTAAAATCTGATTTCCAGCAAGCCATTCAACAAATGCCTGCTGAAGCTAAAAAAAAGGAATACGCAACGCGTAAACAACGAGTGGAACGGCGCGCTCAATTGGAAACCAAGCCTTCATCGCCATTGCTTATTAGTGAACCGCTGACAACGAGAGACTTGAAAATTAAACTATTCGCCAGCGAAATCGATCCGCTGGAATACAGCCTGCTAGAGAGTGGTCATGCCGTTTTATTCCGCAAGGTCTGGAGAGACGGCCAAAGAATAATTCAAGGGATATTACTACAGCAGGATGAATTCGTAGATGGCGCCATCAAATCAGCCTTTAAAGATAACAGCCTGTCATACATGAGCAACTTAATTATCGCCTACCAAGATGACGTTTTTGACATCGTATCGGGCACACTGCATAGCTCTCCCATAGACAGCTCACTCCAACTACAGGGCGAATTGTTACACCAAGCGTCACTGCCCCCACCTTTTAGTGATTACAAATTGATCTTCAGTATCACCAGAATGCCTTATGGCACAGGCGGCAATGTTATCGCCTGGTTAACCGTGATAATTACGCTTGTATTATGCGGCGGCGTTTTTTTTATGTATCGCGCAAGCCTAAATCAGCTCAGGCTATCCCAGCAACAACAAGATTTCGTATCATCTGTCAGTCATGAGCTAAAAACCCCGCTCACGTCCATTCGTATGTATGGCGAGATATTGAGAGAGGGTTGGGCCAATGAAGACAAGAAAAAGGAATACTATGACTTCATCTACGATGAAAGCGAACGACTATCTCGCTTAATTGCTAATGTTTTACAACTCGCAAGAATGAACCGAAATGATTTGATTTGCACGCCAAAACCAGTAAGCTGCAGCGAATTAAAAGATCTAATACAATCTAAAATACAGTCGCAAATTGAGCGCGCCGGATTTGATTTTACTATTGCCATTGATGACAAATGCAAAGAAACCTCCATTAATATCGACACCGACCTCTTTGTGCAGATAGTGATTAATCTGATAGACAATGCTATAAAATTTTCCGCTAAATCTTCAGTCAAAAAAATTGATTTTACTATTAGCGATAACCTATCAGGCGATATCGTTTTTTCGGTACGCGATTACGGCCCCGGCATTGCAAAAAAACAATTAAAAAATATATTTAAGCTCTTTTACCGCCTTGAAAATGAATTGACCAGAGAAACATCAGGTACCGGCATAGGATTGGCACTGGTGCACCGTTTGACTGACGTAATGCACGGCAAAATTGATGTTGTTAATCAAGAACCAGGGACTGAATTCAGGCTAAGGTTTCCTATTTATCATCCATAACATTATTTTCTGGCTTTTTCTTCAATAAATCTGCAAATAAGTTGTCTGGTGTAAAATCATATTTTTTCAGTTTTTTATTATACTTCTTTGAAAACTTTCTAAAATCAATGTCTCTCCAATTCTGATCAGTTAACAGAGGCAAATATTCATCGACATTTTCACGAGTGATAGGATACATCGGTATATCTATTTTCACTCCTGTATCGCCCTCAAAATCTATTCCATAGTGATAGTCGTGAATTAATATCAACGCAACACCGGCTTCAATAAAGTGGCCACCCATTGTTGCAACCATGCGCCCATCTTTTACGGCTTGCAAAGCCTCAATCGACCAGTCAATACCGCCAAACAACACATCCTTACCCGGCTCAATATTCATTTCTTTGACGGCTTCCATCGCACCCAATGCCATGGTGTCCGTCTCGGCCCATATCGCTTTGGTTTTTGGATAACGGTTTAATAATACCGGTGTTGCCGCTTTAGCGATTTCACGGCTCCAGTACGTATAATAGACGCCACCTAGTCGCGCATGCTCAATCGCATCAACACTCAGCTTAAGGGCACGCACTCGCTCAACGTCCAATCGCAACCTTACCTCTTCCGTTCCCGCCGCTAAGCCGTTGATATGCACAACTCCCTTCTCATCTGTCAGCTCACGTTTTCTTGCTTCAGCTATTAGAATTTCGGCAAGCCGGTAACCAACAAAAAATTCATCCGGTATGCTTATACCAATCCAATTACTATATTTCTGTCTTGGATCACCGAAATACAGACGATCACTGTCCGGTAATCCGCGATTTATGATAAAAATTTTGACGCCATGTTCTTGTGCAGTGGGAATATAATCTACGGCAGCCTGATACCAATAGCCAGTAACAAAGTAATGAGGCGGTGACTTACTGGTTAATATTGATAAGCCATCTTTTCGGATTTCCAATGAATTTAATGTTGAATATTCAACCTTTAAGGCAATATTAAGATCTTCTGCTACTGCCTGAGCAAATCGAATAAGCGGTCCCCAGAAACTATTTTCTATTGTCGCTGGTGACGACATCGTTACACGTAAGGGTTCAGCTATCTTCCTCTCAGCTGATACTGAGAAGCTTACTGCCAACAAGAGCCCAATCAGACAGCTCTGCATTGCCACACGGCGAATCTGATCTGCTTGATTTTGGCTATTGCTCATACAGTGTCAACGCTTAATTCCATACACTTGCCAGGTTTTTGACTTTGCATACTAACCGAGGGCAACAACCTTCAGTTAGTATAACAAACTGATTTATATAGAGTTTCCCCAAATCTTGCGTAGTTTTAAGTATAGCCAGGCACCACATCAGTAGCAAATGTATAGCGCCTGCTAATAACATATTTGCCCAACTACCCGTTCAGCCCCTGCTGCACTGTTGTTTGTCACCTATTTGTTACTGTTCTGACCAGCGCAACATGTAGGCAAATACCGAACCGGCAAGCACTCCAGCAAAACACTGCGCAGCGAAACCAACAGGCCCGCGCGCACCGGCTATTAACACCACTTCAAACATTGGGTACATGGCGACTAAGGCAGTAGCCATAGCCAATGCGCCGCCAACCGGATAGAGCACGCGATTGCAACGACTAAAAAAATGTCTCACTAGACTCATTACAGCAAAAGCGATGGCTAAGCCAATCATTATGATGAAACCATATGTCATTGTAGACTTAGGCCAGCCCAGACCGACCATATCGTGCCAGGTTGTTTGCAATCGAACAGCAAATGGAATCTCAACGCCCAGCGCGGCTAGCCGCGCCAATACAAACTGTGTATGCAATACGGTCGCGCTGATAACACCAACCAAAACCGCAAGCAAAAATGACAATAATACACGCAGTAAATACATATACATTTCGCTATTTCCTAGTCATCGACCTAGAGGTATCTTACAATGTTAGGAGTAACATACCGCCAGTTAAACAAAAAACATACTTTAAGTAAGTTGATCGGTTGGAGCATAACATGCAG
>JANQMK010000371.1 GCA_028280085.1 Pseudomonadales bacterium | reverse complement strand
CCCGTCTTTTCATGGACGAGTGACAATAACCATAGTCTCTGCTGACAAAACGACTGTAGCCATTCGGTGCCATCTCAGTAACGATAAAAGCCCCTTGGTAGCGGACATTATCCACTTTGCAACCATCGGCTTGTGATGAAATATTCAGATTGAAAGGTTGTGGCTCATTGATCAGTGCATCCAAACGCGCTTTGTTTTCGCTGAGCACCGGCTGAAGGGTGGCGATCTCAATTAAAAAGCCAAAGCGCTTGCGCAGCGTTTTATTTAACGCGTTGGTCAGTTTGGTTCGAATCGAGCCTTCAAAGGCCATATCAAATTCGTAGATGCCAGCGTCGGCTATAACATCATAGCAAGTATGAAACACTAGCTTGGTGATTTCTTCACGGATTTTTTCCAGTGTATATTCAGGCTTAATGAGTGACTGTACTTTACCAAAGGACTTTAAACGAGCATTTAGGGTCAGGTTTAAATAAACCGGCAAATTGATTTCTTTAGTGCGGAACTCATGGCTTTCTTTTGTGATGGCAATTCTGAGGCCTCGATCGACTAACACCAACGGAGGGATATTACATAGCGTGTGAAACAACTTGATGGTGTAACCTTTGTTTCTAACCACCTCGCAAATATCTTCTTCGATTTTAGTAGCAATGGCTTTGGTTTCGCCTGCAACGGTTGAGGTGTAAAACGATTCGATGATTTCGAAGAAGCTGAGTTCCCAGACGTACTTATTAACGGTTTTATCTATGTCCTTTTTAATGTCTTCGCGAAGAGCTTCTTTGGATTCGAGTCCCGTTTTTTTATAGAGTTGGAAGTTACATAGTTCAACTTCTGCTTTGGTTTTAACATGGTATTGCTTGCCTTCGACATCGCGAATATCAAGATTGGTGTTAGTCTCAATGTCATCCAGGTATTGGGGAGGCAGGCTATCCAAGCGAAGGCCGATGATGAACGACTCTATACCAAGTGCATCTCTTACGGCCGTGGTAACCTCATCATCCAGCTTTTTTGATTCATGATGCAGAACCTCATTTTTCTTGAACATAGCCAGTAAATCTGTGTCATTCTTTTCACATTCAGTGTAGATTCGACTGAGAACTTTATTAATCGCGCCGTCAATCAACTCATACATTCCCTGCCCCACACCTTCAGCATGATATAGCACTTTAACCACATCCAGGCACTCATCTTCGTGCTTAGTGTCCACCTGAACTTGAAAGGTAGCGGTTAGATTTAATGAGACATTGTTAGTGCCGGCCAACCAAGTGAAATTCACCTGATCGATTACTAACGGCTTAGTATGCTGTTTTAGAAAATAAACCCTATTACTTTTATTGAGGTAAAAGCGATCCATAAAAGATGGGCTTTTTATGGTCGCTGTTTTGTCTTTTACATTGTAGGCCACTTGCCGACCTGGCCCGTGTGCCAACTCACTAAACTTCGCAACATCTATGGCACGAATGACGGGAGAAATCTGTTCATCGGTAATAGTATCCATACGGTACCTCTTTACTGTTTGTTCGTTAGCTACTTAATTAACCTCTGCTACCAAGGAAGATTTTTTAGCTGGGTCGAACCATCCGCCGCAATGCCTGGGCAGTCCTAAAATGACGACGGGCAGACTTAGCTTGTTTTGGACTCACTTGGTCGCGGTCGCGTTCACGCCTGTAGCAGTTTTGCGATTGTAACTGATTATCTTTTATAGCTTTCTGAATAACACGCTGGTCTTTTCGTTCCAACGCTGATAACAACTGATTAAAAAAAGACGTGAGAGATCTTTTATAGGAAGATATATCCAGATCTCCATCACCAGTCAAAGTCTTGGTCATGTTAAACATGAGTATTGCTATATAGCTCAGCCACTGTTGGTAAGTTTCTTGGTCCCGCAAATCAGCAACAATTTTTAGTTGGCCTTTAATTAATTTGATTATGGCGGTTTGATATTGTTCTTGATCTAACAAATGGTGTAAAAATGTTGCTACTTGGTCGTCGTTGTTGCTGACTCGATCGACAAAACAAAAATAAGAAATGAAATAGTTCGCTCTTAATCTCAGCGGGGCATCAGCACCTATGATTTCGTTGTGGTTGGTCAATTGGTTGACTAGCAGATAGTAAAGATGTGGTTGAAAATTGGTTGCACGTTGCCACTGTATCTTACTATACCAGCCCAGCGGAAATATTATTGCCTCTTTATCTTCCTGGCCATGGTCCCAAGAGGGAAGCGAAAAAGGAGACTGGCTAGTTGCTAAAAACTGACTAAAAAATGTAAAGGCGAAAGGGTCTGACAACCCACAGGTGTTGCTCAATAGAGTATAAAAATCAGCGATACATTCTAGAAAGGCACGTAGCTCTTTGTGATGATACTGTTGAGCGGCAATTAATTGTAATGCCCAGGTCTCTTGGTCGGCGATAAGCTCCTTACCCAACTGCTGCATAAAGTCACTGCTTTGATTGGCAGAGCTTTTGCTGAACCACAACGCCTTGTTTAGTTCAATGAATGCCCAATAAGCGCCATAGCCATGACGACTATTCAGGCGATAACGATTGTAGGTTTCCCTCAGCCAGGCAGAATTAATGTAAATCAAGCCGGCGTCAATAAACTGCGGCAAACAATTGCGGAACGTTTCTCTAAATCCCCCCCAGTGCTTTGGGGCACTGAAATAGATATCGAATAGCGCTTGATATTGTTGCCGGCAGTAGTTGGGATAGTGTTTGAGAAGATAGTCCTGTAGCCACTGACTTTGCTCAACGCTTTGGTAGCAATAGCCGTTGCTATCATCGGTATTCAAGTAGGCGCCCTGGCAAGCCCGGATAGTTTTGTCCCCATCGAGATCCCAGTTCAAAATGGTCGGCTTTGGTTCTGGGTCAGACTTTTCCCGGGTTGATTTATCAGTGTCTTGACTTGAGTCTGTTTCATTATCAACGGCATTGTCTTTTGTCACTGGCGTCGGGGATGGGATTTTGCTCCATTCAGGTTGCTGTTCTAACCGTGTCGCAATAATATCATTAAACTGTGCTAAATCCAGACCAGGAAAAAACGCCAGCATAAACACAATATAAGGTTTAATACGCAGTTCGTCATTAAACAAGGCATCTACAGTGTCTTTATCTGTATGGCTATGGGTATTTTGAATAACTTCAGGACACCAGTGAAAGACCGGCGAGTCTACCGAAATAGCGAGCTTCTCCTTTAATACCTGTATGTCGAGCTGAGTCAGCACAACAAGATGGTGTCGACTTTCACTCAGGGACTGCTGTATGCGCCGATACTCCTCTTCGTACAACAGACTAGCGACACTGTCTGTATTCAGTTTGCTATCTACGATAGTTACAGTGGGGTCTTCGTACTCAAAAACATCTGGGTGCCGATAATATTGGGCAAGATCAATGGCCGTATTGGTATCGCGAAAGCAAAACTGATCGCGCCAATCATAGCGAATTTTACGGATGATATCGCCGCAGAGGCGGCGATTACGTCCGGTTTGACGGATAATAATAATGTTGTGTTTTTGCAGCTTGTCCTGGGCGATAAGGAGCCCTTCGTGGCCCAACAAATAGTTTACGTCATTGCTCTGTCTGGGCGTAGCATTACTAAAATCACTAACTAATGTATCTTGATTAGGCGAATCCTTATCGGGAAATACTTTATTGTAGGGACCTTTGTCGCCGTAGTTGTGGCTAATGTAGTAAATGACGTCACGTTGAGTGTTAATAGGGCTGGCTTCAGCACTGCCATTGAAGTTAGTGCCACTGGTAGTAAAATTGTGGCTGC
>JANQMK010000365.1 GCA_028280085.1 Pseudomonadales bacterium | reverse complement strand
TGCAGCGACGGCACCAACTTGCCATATTTCATCTGTAAAAGAATTTTGGTAAGACCAGCAACACCGGCGGCACTTTCACAATGCCCAATATTCGATTTCACTGAACCTATAGAACAAAATTGCTTCTTCGCCGTGCTAGTTTGAAAAGCACGATTTAAACCAGCCACTTCAATAGGATCACCCAACGCCGTTCCTGTGCCATGTGCCTCTATATAACTGATATGTTCTGCCGATACTTGACTACGCTCCAAGGCATCAGCAATGAGACTGGCGTGCGCTTTCAAATTCGGAACACTAAAACCATTAGATTTACCACCGGCATTAATCGAACTACCCTTAATCACCCCATAGATATTATCTCTGTCATTTTCCGCTGTTAACAATGGCTTCAACACTAACACGCCGACACCTTCAGCATCGACAAAACCATCACCATCTGCGCCGAAAGAACGACACTCTCGACCAGCTGATAGCATCGCCATTGCTGTTAGTCCGAGATAATGAGCCGGCTCTACAATCAAATTAACACCACCCGTAATGGCGCACTCTATGGACCCACTGTACAAGCTCTCTAAGGCAAAATGTACAGCCGTTAACGACGACGAACATGCTGTATCAACAGCGACAGAGGGCCCCTGAAAATCAAATAAGTACGATACCCGGTTAGCGATAGCATAATGCGAAGGCTGCAGTGTGTACATCGCATTCATCACGCCGACAAATACGCCTACCCGGCGACTGTGGGCTAAGTCTTGTGGAGTATACGCACTATCTTCTATAGCATGATACACGGTTTGAATAAACAGGCGCTCCTGTGGATCCATCAATTCCGCTTCCGCCGCTGAAATCTGAAAGAACGCCGGGTCAAACATATCTATATCGTTGATAAAGCCACCCCACTTAGTATAGCTACTACCAACTTTACCGCGCTCGACATCATAGTAGGTTTCCCAATCCCAACGATCCGATGGAATTTCTGTCACACAGTTGACGCCTTCGGCAAGGTTTCGCCAAAATTCATCTAAAGTGTCGGCTTGGGGATAACGTCCACTAATACCAATAACCGCGATATCTACCACTGCATCTCTGACGTCCGATCTGCGAGACGGAACAATTTCTTCTTTTGCACCCAGCTGCCGCGCCGGCAAACTGTCTGATCGATGGGAGGGTTGACTGGAATAATGTCGCGAGGTCTCCATCTGATTGCCAGAGCCAACGATTGACGCCGTAGGCGACTGCAGATTAGTTGCTGGCTGGTGCTGAACATCGTGCCCCAACAGAGCAGATAATTGCTCCGGCCAATGAGCAACAACATGATCTACTAATTCATTAACGGTTTGCACTTCGAAAAATAGTGTACTTGTTATTTCTGGAAATACTTCACGCAGTTGATTACTCATCTGCACAACCAAAATCGAATCTAGACCATATTCCTCAAACGATCTATCAAGCTCCACCCGCGCCGGTTCCATGCCAAGTGCTTGGGCAAGCAACGGTATAAAATACGCCTTAGCGCCTTCGGTTAAACTTGTGTTAGAAACGGTAGCTGGTGCCACAGCAACATGATTAGCTATAGCACTAACTGCGATATCATTAGACCGACCTTGCCCATAAGCTGTTGACATTAATCCTTTCATAACATCCATATTAGTCAACTTAATCAAAACTGCTTGGCTAATATCAGCGTTGACCAGGCGTCTTAAACCAATCATTGCCTCATCAGGTTCAATTGAACCAATACCTATTCGTGCCATTCTTTGTTGATAAAATGGATCAGCGGCAACACCCACGCTACCCCAATAGCCCCAGTTGACAATTTTTACCGGGAAAGAACGGTGCCGCGCTATTTGTTGCGCAAAGCTATCTTTGAAGGTACAACCAGCAGAATAATTGGCTTGTCCCGGCGCTTTAAAAAATGATTGCACAGAAGAAAAGAACAACATGAAATCCAAGTCTCGGTGTCCGAACACCTGGTCCATCACAACACTCACATCAATCTTGGCAGACAACCCTGCTCTAAATTGTGCTTCATCCATTTTGATGACGCTTTGATCCGCCAACACAATGGCTGAGTGAACCACACCATGGACCGTTGGATACAGACTCAGTATATGTTCCAATGCCTGTCGCATCTGGTCTAATTTCGTCGCATCAGCAGCAATATAGTAAGGTGCCTTACCATCAGCAAGTTCACCTAGTGTCCGTATTTTTTCCGCAATAATATCGTCTTTTTCTCGTCTACCTATCCAAATAATATCGGCGTTATACTGCTGAATCATAAACCGAGACCAGGCTTCACCAATACCTCCTGCCCCACCAATTACAACGTAAACGCCTGCTTCTCTATAAAGTGTATGGGGCTGACGCTTTGCTAAGTTATTTATTGGCGCTAAACGTTGGTGATACCAACTATTCTCCCTGTAAGCCAAACCATCGGGGTTCCACGGTAACGATAAACATCGGGTCGCAGATACTGATGTCAAAGACTCTATATCAAGTAAACGCAGTTGCCACTGCGGCAATTCTTTGACAAGACTACCAATAAAACCACTAATAGCGGCATGTGTTGGTACGATTGCCTGTTGCTTACCAACAGCAAATGTATTGGCAGTAATCAATGTCCAAGCAAGCGGCTTGTTATCAAAGCCTACATTTAACAGTGCTTTAGCCAGCCGGTAAACTTGTATGACACCATGCTCTTGCTCAGCAATTGTCGAAACCTCAAGACTATCTTCAAGATCACCTTCAAGACCCCCTTCAAGATCACCATTATCAACGTCTGGTGCTATCCATAGCAGTTGATCAAACATCTGTCCCATCAGTTCTTTCTCAATGGCTTCAATACTAGATGCTGATGACAGTAATAGTGATTTGGCATTGACATAGTGTTGTTGCAGCCAATTCAATTGGCTTGGCTCACTACCAATTAATAAGATCGCTGCATCTTCTGCAAGAGTAACCGAATCATAGCCAGAAGTTGGGATTGGTTCCCAGATCGGCGTTGCCGCTGTTAACTCAGCAGCATCTGCATCAGTGAGAGAGACTTCATTGCTATTTATTTCTTCTGCGATTGTATTAACTGATGACTCCGCGTTAACCCCATGCTGGGTGTCAAATCTTCTAGTTGTGAAGCCCTTTAATCTAACACAAACATTACCCTTTAAGTCGCAAAGATCAATATCAATTTTTTGTAACTTATCTAACACACCACTACCGTCAGCATAACGCACCCAGGCGAACATACGAGTCTGGCAAGCGGCCAATATCTCAACGGATTCAAGGGCAAAGGGCACACTGGGTTGAAAAGACGCTGCAGCGGAAAACGGTGTAGTGGTTTCACCGTCATTTAATATTGACGGTTCTAACATGAGCCCCATCGTTGACTGTAGTGCGCTATCTAATAAACTGGGGTGAAGGACGTAATCATTAATCGACCCTTCGACAATAGCGGGTAGCAACAACTTCGCGAGTAATTGGTCTTTACCGTGATAAATGGCCTCAATACCCCGATGACTTTCGCCATATTCAAATCCCATTGCCGTAAACCATTGGTAACAGTGGTCATGGGGCAAGGTACCTAATGTCATTTCCGACATGAGGCTGTCAATATTGTGCTTGGTCTCCAAGGCAATTGGTTTAATTGCCGCGACGCCTTGGCAGTGAGTAACTACGTCGCCTGTTTCATTCAAGCTATTCCCTTTCAAGTCAGCCTCATTCAAATCTACGTTATGCGAGCTAATTTCGCTATAGATTTCATAACGCACTTGTTCATCTGTCTGTTTAAATAAGCGGATATGGGACGTTTGTTCGGCTTTCTTCATTATCAACGGCTGTAGCCACACTATATCTCCAAGACAAACCGAATAGCCTGGCGGGCAATGGCCCAGTGACTTTGCTACAGCCGTATGAGCCATTTCAATATAAGCAGCACCCGGTAATATCTTCTCTCCTCCAATGCGATGATCATTGAAAAAGAATTCCTCTCCATTCCAGTGTGATGTAAAACGTTGCTGCATTAATTCAGAGGTGTTTTCATGCACCAATGGATGAATAGTAGCAATATCCGCAGTTCTTTGGCTGGCGACACTGCGCTCTGGTACCCAATATTTTTCTTTGGCAAAAGGATAGGTAGGCAAACTCAGCCGTCTAGGTCGCTTATCGCCATAAAACTTATACCAATCGACAATCAAACCATTGACCCATAGATCTAACAGCTTGCGATATTTCTTCTTAGCGATCCACTGAGCCAGCGCTTGTTGTAATTCTTCGTCTGCCGTAAATACTGATAAGGTATTCTGGTCTCGTTTAACCTTACCGCGGAAACAATCTTCGCACTCTTGCCCAGCAATAAATGCGCTGAGTTTTTCTCTCAACGCACTAATCGAAGTAACAATAACACCTAATCGTTCATCCATCGCCATACGCCCAACTTGCAGGGTATAGGCTAAGTTATTCAAATCAACAGGGGCCTCTTCAATAAAAGACAACAGTTTTTGTGCAACTTCTACCAGTTGCTCAGGCGTTTGTGCCGATAGCGGAACGATAACCGGGGACGCTACAGCTGTTTCAGATAAAACGGCGGTTGATGTCACCGCCTCCTCGGTCAATGCCGGCGCGGACACGTCATCA
>JANQMK010000243.1 GCA_028280085.1 Pseudomonadales bacterium | reverse complement strand
GGCTAACCTTATTGTTATGCACTTATTACCCACAATCAGTGGGTGGTATCCACGTTAGAGATGAATGATGGAGATGCAACCCGCGCTGACTATACCTTTGCGTATCATAAGCTTGACGGCAAAGTGTTGATATCTCTCCATCATTCATCTCTAACGTGGATACCACCCACTGATTGTGGGTAATAAGTGCATAACAATAAGGTTAGCCTGACGCCTAGCGGCGTTGGGCTACCTAAGTGTTAGGCTCTTCACCAAGCGAGAAAAAGATGAGTAATTATGTTTTGAAAGCTGGCGACATAGAGGCTTTGACGGAAGCAAGAAATGTCCACCAATTTAACGATAGAGCAAAAAGAAACACTAAATCATTGGGTGATCTAGTTGGACTGACGACAATCGGATTTCACCTTGTTAGAGTGGAGCCTGGTGATGAAACTACGCAACATCACAATCACGAGTGCTCAGATGAATTTGTTTTCATACTTTCAGGTAAGGGTATCTTGTCGCTCGGTGACGAGGAAATTGATATTGAGGCAGGTGACTTCGCAGGGTTCCCTATGAATGGGCCTCCACATTCAATGAAAAATACAGGTGGAGATGATCTCGTTTATTTAATGGGCGGCGGAAGGCCAGATATTGATATCTGTAATTATCCGAGAATTCAACGACGAATGTATATTGTTAGAGGTCAGAAAGAGTACGTAGATCTCAAGGATTTGGAATGCTTGGATAAATAAGTACAGTATCTAGAGACCGACCTAAATATATACGAAAAACCGTTAGGAAGTATAATACGCCACCGCAATTGAATGACCGCTTAAGGAAAACGAGCTGGACACGCTAGGGCCAGCCTATGCTAATGCTAAAGACAGCGGTGCTAAACTACGTAGCATTAGTAAGAAAGCAGCCCATGCTTGCGAAGCAATCGCACCAATGCCGGCTAATATAGGAGCAAGTGCTGCTGCCAACAACCAGATCATAATGACCGCTAAAATCACGGCTATTACAACGGCGAGTACTGTAACTAACTTTGGTACCAACTCTTCGAGACAGTCGAATATACCGCCTCCGTTGAGTCCACCGTCAATTAAATAAGCACCTTCTCCGGTAGTTTCATCCTGTAAAATGTAGCCTACTCCGGAATAAGGTCCGGTATTAACAGTTGATTCTGGGGTTAACACGGTTTGGCCCTGATCGAGAGCTGCATTGATATTCGCAATTACCCCGGACGGCAAATTCAATGCAGGCACAGCGACATTGCGATTTGCTGGTGTGATGCGATACAAAGGAATATTTTGTTGCGCGGCGGCTGACAATAGTTTCATCGAGTCCACACCTCGAATAATCGGATCCGTTGTATCATTCAATTGATCAAAAGTAGTGCCCTCTAAGTAGGAGCCATTAAAACCAGCTTGCTTAACGAGTGAAACCCGATTACTTGGAGTATCAGCGGCAGCTCCAATAAAGGAACGTTTCACATCCATAAATCGGCTGGCGTAAACCCCCGTATTAGGTTGTCCGAAGAGATAAGAAACTGTCAGAGGTGAGCTAAATAAGCCAACCGAAGGTAGACGCGTAATATAGCCGTTGAGACCGACCGCAGCTCGGCTGTTAAGTAAGTCCGATTCTGCCCAGTAATGGAGATTGACTTGGTGTAGGTATTCGGGAGTGTTATCAACAGGATTGCTGGCAAGTCTTTTTTCTAGCGCTGATTTGGTAAATCCATTGCCAGTTATGCCTATTACGGCTTCGTCACCGGAGATAATATTGTAATCAATGGTTGTGGCGCCGGTTGGACCTGTAATTTGTATATCTAGAAAATAATCACTCCCCATGTTGCGAGAAAGCCCAACTGCTAATACATTATTGTCCAGTTTCAGTTGCGGGATCACATTAACCGAAGCAATAGGTAATGAACTTGCGCCAGTGCTGCGAGCTGCCTCTAACACATCGGCATCCGCTGTAGAGGCTGGTTCAAAGTGAACATTCAAACGTTGCATATTGAGCTCTGCTAAACTTAAGGTCACAGAAAGATCAGAGCTACCAATGGTACGGTCGAAGCTAGAACGATAGCCTCGCACCGTAACACTATGTCGGGCCGAAGAGGGCAGTGTTGCAACGGGGGAACCTTTAGCGAGTATTTGATAGGGCAGGCTACCAGCCGCTATGTTGGTTTGAGCTTCATTAATCGATCTCGAACCCAATATATCTTCAACAGTAAGCTGAATCAAAGGAACTGGGCCAGCTTCAATCTGGTCCATCAATTGATTCGTCCACTGCTCCATGGGCGTATCAAGAGCATCGTCGTCTACATTGGTTATACGCCCTGCAGTTTCATCCACTGTAAAAAAGGTGCCGGCGCTATTTAATACATTGTCGATAGGTACATCGTTGAGCAAAGTTGTGGGAGCCACATAAGAAAACTGCTTAAACGCCGGATCAAAGGGAACCCAGGTGTCACCAGTGATTTGCACGGCTCCACGGCTGGGAACATAATCAAGCCAAGCTTCTACCCAAACATGCTCGATGCGAAACGAAAGAATTTCGCCACTGCCGTTAACAATTGCAACATTGGGAATGCCGCCCGACCCCAGAATTTGTTGCGCAATTTCCGGTGTAGCAGGATTGCCAACCCAGTTCATCACCTGGGCAACAGGAACTTCGATAGTGCCTTCTACAAAACGTGTTGGTACCCCGGCGGCACGCAACAAGGCCACAAATAAAGTCGTGATATCGTAGGCATTGCCTCTCTGCATATCTAGCGTCAGTTGCGAGCCCTGCACCACTCCAGTTGTAGGATAAAAGTCAATAGAATTATATACCCAGTCATAGATAGCAAGCGGATTGTTATCCAAGTTAGCTGCCAGTGCGGAAATCTCTGGCGTGATCTGTACATCGATATTTGACTGTAGATCTTCAGGCAGAGGAGAAGTAGCTTGTAGCGAAAAAGCGAACTCCGAGCTAGTGGTAAATCTCGCTTTACTATGAGTAGGTTCCGAATTAGTAGCGGTTTCCGGATTAGTAGGGCTCGAATTGAAAAGCTCTCCCGATAGACGAGGCTTACGCACATCGTGCTTAGCAGACGCAAATGGCAATGCTTTCGGATTCACTGACTGCATTGGTCTTTGATCATGCGTCGTTTCTAACTGAGATACGATATCCTGTAACAGTTGGTTGCGCGCCTCGCCTCTTTCTAGACGAGCTTGGCTTAATTTATTTTTTAACAGGATATGTTTGTCGAGATAACGTTGTTGCGCAGTTTGCTGAGATTTTTGCTTATCTATGTCGACGCTATTAGCTAAAATGGCTTCCTGTTCGGCAAACCCGGCCATAATACTTTTATGGGAAGAATTCACTTTTGCGTCTATGGTATCCCAAACAGGGTCATGCTCTACTGCAGTTGCACTAAATACACCTGCTGCCTGCTGAACTTTTTGTTTAGCAAGGTAAGTCTTCAAATCGCTGGCCAGTTGTCTAGAAGCAATGGCCCCGGCACGTACTGCATGGACTGGACGGCGTGATACCTGTGTATCGTAATCTACGCTATGTGTATTCGCCACAGAACGTAATGCAGCTCGTGCTTCAGTACTATGGGTCATGTTGGGGTTTTCAGCCAGCCGTAATAGGTAACCAGCCGGATCGTGCTGTACCGCGTTAGCTTGAGCAATGGCATCGGCACCACTAGCGAACCAATAATAGGGTATTAACAATAGCTGAATAACAATCACGTGCTTGGAGCGTGATTTTTTCAGAATAATAGCGTTTATACCCGGCTTACTCATGGTTGCGCTCCTATCTATTCGGTCTGTTCCACACCGGCTATGTGTCATCTGGTAGATACTGTTGCCAATAACTTCTTAAAGCAACACGTGGTGTGTCATCGGAATAACGTCTGTCAAATTCATTAGCTGCAAAGTTAAGGGCATACGCGACGGCTTGTGCTTGTGCATCGGAAAGCTTGGTAACTCTTTCCATAAATCGCTGACGTGATTGATCATTAATGAAATCTTCTTTTTTTGTCGACGTACCTGCTTGTTCGAGTTGCACTTTCACATCGGGATTATCTAACGCAGACA
>JANQMK010000236.1 GCA_028280085.1 Pseudomonadales bacterium | reverse complement strand
CACGTCCTTCTGTTGATTTTTCAATATCATACTCATGGTAAGGAATATTATAATCGGCCAATAATCTTCGCGCTTTTCGGCAATAGCCACACCAAGCCGTGGAATAGAGGATAACCTTGCCGTTATGAGCCAATGAATAATCGGGGGGAGGATTAACGAATCTGGCTATTTCGCCCCACTGTTGGAAAACCAACATGGCAATAGCTAGTAAAATAAACTTATACAATACACTACACCTATTTTGTCTATAAGAGAGATATCTTGCATCTCAATTTCATTCAGTTGTTACCCTAGGGCACTTCTGAACAATGAGGAGATGCTTCAGAGGTGCCCTAGTCTATCGCTGGTTTTTATCATATACCAATCTCTGTCATCAAACACCAATCATCAAAAACGGTCGAATAGAAAAGTAGGTAATAATACCGATCAACGCAATATAGGCCGATATCTTTATCGGTCGTTGCCGCCAATGATCGAGCCAGCTTGAATGCGTCTGTTGTGCCGTTTCAGTTGCACGCTGTTGCAATACACGCGCATATCTCTCCCGCTGATAGTCTGCTATCAGTTGTTTACCCACTTGCGCATGATCTTTTTCGTGAACCCAAATAGCCGCCAGTGAAATACCCCATGTTCCGGCACTAGTTTCATAGAAAGGGATGCCGTGCTCCGTCAATAAGTCACGAATGTCATTAGCTTCATCATCCGGCACCTGATGTAGTTTGAAAATTAGTTCAGCCATAACAAAGTCATACTATATCCGTTAGGTTTACCAAATACTTTAGGCAGTCATATTACCCAGTTGCCAGCGGAGCGGATATGTTATCAGGCTCTCTTAAGCTAAATGTTGTTCCTTCGAGTTCAGTAACAAACGCCGGTCCGAATGCCATTGCAGGAGTTAAAGTACCTGTCGCTATACTACCTTGCAAAACCCGATCTACACTTGCTAAAGATGATATAACGGTAAAACGGTAACCCTCCGGCGTATCCAACGTTGCTTCTTGGGATTCTCCCCGTGCATTAGTCACCTTACCCCACAGGTGCATACGACCGGTTTGACGCGTTGATTCAGCAGGCCCTTCAATATACTTATCGACCAAACCTTTTAAGAAACGCTGTATCGGCGCTAAGCCGGTCATACCAACGATAGGATTACAAAGCCTGAAAAACACCGCTAAACCACGAGGCACGGCCGTATATATTTCTATATTGGGAATCTTAGTGGAATAGTAAGCTGTACTGATATCACCCCAAGGTATCGTCATACAAGCATAACGCTTACCAGCAGAAAACTGTATGATCTTTCTTTTATAAGCGGTCGGCACTGTCACTACCTCACCATCGCGTCGCACTAAACCACGGCCCGGTATCATTTCAATAATGGTCTTTGAAGTACCGGGACTAACACCAAAGCCACCACCGAACGCCATCTCCAGGTGGGTAGGGTTTTCTATTTGTTCTTTCAGTAGACCTGCTAAACAATCGGTCGGCACAACATCAAAACCAACCCCGGGCATAAGCGTACAGCCTGCTGCCTTAGCTTTTTGGTCTAACTGTTGCAGTGTATCGAAAACTGGAATTTCGCCAGTAATATCTAAATAGTGGGTTTGTGTTTTAAGACAAGCAGCTACCATAGGCGCACTGGTCGCTGAAAACGGACCAGCACAATGTAAAACCACTTTCAAATCTGTAATGGCGGCTTCTATCGACGCAGGAGAGTTCAAATCAAAACAGACCCACTCAAGATTTAGCTTTTCAGCCAGAGGCTTAATCTGCCCCCTGCTCCTGCCAGCAAGTACTGGTTTTTTACCCTGTTCAACAGCTGTTTCAGCGACAATCTTACCCGTGTAGCCATTTGCGCCATAAATCATCCAACCATCATTTGCCATTTTCTATTCCTCATTATCAAGGGCTATAACTTAATGCCAACACAAAAGATATCTCTAACCCACATCAGCCAATCTCTGTCAATTGATTAGCGTTTTGTCGGCTATTACCTGTTTGCTACTATGCTTTTATGCTTTCTCCTCCAACCAGCAATTTAAGGCAATACTAGCTTTTCATCAACACCCCTAAGGTAACAGATATAATTTAAACGAGTAAATCATATCTGCCTACAAAACCCTAATTAATAGTAAATAGCCAATCAAACCGTATATAAAAGCAAATTAATGGCTTAAATTCAGTAAGTTGAATGCATAACCTCCTCCCAATAGGCTTATTCTAATGCGACCAATAGCCTACTTTCTGCAGATCATCTTACTAGACCGTCCAAACAGCAAACACCCTGATTTCACTTCACCACTAACATTCCCCCTTGCCATCACCCCCTACCATAAACATTTTATTGCAACAGCTCCATTCTATACTTGATTTACACAGAATACTGTATAAAATAACACTGTTTATAAAAACACTAATCTCATTAGCCCCTAATCCTTTTAAACACCTAACCCTTTTAAATATGAGTTACCTTGAATGTCAGTTATGTTGAATACCAATTACTTTAAACATCAGTGCTTTAAACACTGGTTACTATAGTTAGTCATCTGAATAACTACGCAATAACAAGCTCAAATAAAACAAGTTACAATAAATAGGAGAAGCCCATGGAAGATACCGATAAAAATATCGTAAACAACACGAAAAATCCCTCAATCCAAAATAATCAACCGACTCATTGCGACTGTGTTCTCGATGCCGCAGAAAATGCTCTATCTCCGATTGCGCTAGCGGCAGAAGATGTCACAGATTTTATTTTACAACGATGTAGCAACAACGTTAGCGGTAACGGCAAAACAGATGAGGACATCATATTAGCAATACACCAAGAACAGACGGCGTTTAAAATCACAAATAATAATGTTATAACTATATCTCAAAAAATGGCTGAATATCTGATTCAATACGCCTCATTACCCTACTCTGCAGATCAGCCTATAGCTAACCCAAACCATGAGGCACCTGTTAAACCCACTAAAGTTAAAAAAGTTAATAAGCCGCTGCGTAAACTATCCTCCTTTGAAGACCGTTTTAAGTTTCCAGAACAAGTGCCTATAGCTGATGTTTCCATCAACTAGCTTGTTTGCATTAAGCACAATATAAAAAGGATTGATCTAAGTTACTTATTTATCCTCATCGGTAATAATCGACTGCTATACGACAGTCGATTATTGTATGGCAGATAGCATTATCTTTAGAATAAATAACGATCACAGCATATGATGTCGCTTTCTAAATAGACACCAAACATCATAAAATTAAATTAATATGACAAATTTTTTAGCCACTAGATAGAAACCCATTCAATTCAATAAAACATTACCTTATCATATTCAATTAGCTTCCCGTCGGTATACTGATACACTGAAGCACGGGTCAAGCAAAGCCGCTACGCCGTAGTAAAACCTTAATACAAATGCATTATTAACTAGGGAACCTCTGAATAATAGGAAAATGCTTCAGAGGTTCCCCAGTAGATCGCACCCATTGACCTCGAGCAGGACTTACGACAATGGCTAACAACAACTTGTCAGTTAGTGTATTGCTAATCGATGACGATGAGGATGCTTACCTATTAGTGAAGCGTCGGCTAGCCTCGGCCAAGTCAATAACATTTAATGTTGACTGGGTAAGTAGTTATCGCTTAGCAATACCTGTGATCAACGAAAAAATCTACGATATTTATCTAATTGATCAGACCCTAGGTGATGGCCAGGGTTTAGATTTATTAAAACTGCTATCACAGCGTAAATACCGTGGTTCCGCTAAAATTATGCTCACTAACTTTGATAGCGAAGAATTAGAGGAGCAAGCCTATGAAGCGGGCATCACTGAATTCATTACAAAGGACCAAGCCCAAGCAAGTTTTATTTCTGTTGCGTTACGTAATGCCTTTGAGCGTGAACAACAGCGCAAAGCACTAGAAGATAGCGAGGAACGCTATGCACTAGCAAGCCAAGGTTCCAATGATGGTTTATGGGATTGGGATATCAATAAGGGTACACTGTACGTATCGCAACGTTGGCGCGAACTAACGGGCTACGGAGGTGAACAGTCTGATGATCTTATGGATGACTGGAAAAAGTTCATCCACCCCAAAGACCTAAAAGAAATGTTAAGGGCGTTAAAGCGTCACCTAAAAAATGATATTAAACATTATCAACACCAGTTTCGTTACCTGCGTAAAGACGGCAGTTATTTTTGGGTCCTTATCCGCGGCGTAGCCAGTCGAGATGAAGACGGCAATTGCCATCGCATGGCTGGTTCACTGACAGATATTCACCAAATTAAAGTCACCGAAAACAAACTCAAACATCAGTTATTACATGACAGTTTAACTGACCTACCCAACCGCTCGCTCTTTTCTGATCGGGTATCCAGACTACTTGAAGCGTCAAAACGTTCGCCAGATAGATTATTCGCAGTTCTGTTTTTAGACTTAAATCGCTTCAAAGTCATTAACGATAGCCTTGGTCATCAGTTTGGCGACTTACTACTACAAGTTGTCGCCAAAAAACTATCGGATAATCTACGCGGTGAAGATTCCATTGCGCGTCTTTACGGCGATGAATTTACTATTTTATGCCCCCTGGTAGACGGTCTAGCCAGCCTCGATAAGTTAGTTGGTAGAATTCAATCATCCCTCACAACTGATATTGTCATCGACGGCCATAAAATTTCTGTTTCCGCCAGCATTGGCGCCACTATCGGTCCAGGCAATTACGGTTCAGCAGATGATATGATTCGGGACGCCGACATTGCCATGTATCAAGCGAAGAGAACAGGCTGCTTTACCTTATTCGACGATCAGCTTATAGAACAAAATCCACCATCCAAAAAGAAACTAAAATTACCGACTGACTAATAATGGGTAGGCGAGTTCAATATATTCACCAAGCAACTAAAGTTCATTAAACAATAAGATTTACTAAACAAGTCCGTGTTTCATTAAAGCAGAGCAGTCGAGCAGTTAAGCTAAAAGATAAACATCTACATCAAAGTCTCCTTCACAGTTGTAAGAATTAGTATTGGCAATGTCATTCCATACTCGCTTCGGCCCAAGCAATATCTAGTGTGGTTTAACGATACTTAGGCGCAGCGTCGCAAGGCGTAGTGCGAAAAGCAATGCTGGTTGTCATTGACGAGATATCAGCCCACAAATCGATAAAACAGATAATATTCGACTCATATTACTAACCACCTAAGATCCAATCACTTATTGTAAATTCCAACAATCAACGCAGATTTGCATTAATTATAAATAAGCATTATTATCATTTGATAATGATTCTTATTTACATTAAAAGGTTCGATTAATAGTCAGATTGTTTTTTTGATCACTTTTCAAACACAAACAAAACTAGCGGCATTTTACCTGAGGAATAATTTCTCTATGACACATTCCAGTGACACTACATCCCATACCAAACCACCTACTATTGTGCTTTCCGATCGTTGGTGGAGTATCGCATCAACCAAAGGTGAGCAGCACTTACAGGCACAACGATATGAACTCGCAGGTATCGAGTTTTTTCGCGCGCTTAAACATATTGAATCCTTGTACCAAAACTATCACCGAGCCGTTCTTCAGCAACACCCGATAGATATTGTATCGATCAATAAACCATTCTATATAATGTATACGCATACTTGCCACCGACTCGCCGAAGCATTCTATCGACAAGGCGATCGAGATCTCACTGAGCATTACCTTGAATCTGCGGTATATATTATGGTTCAGGAAAGCTCAAGTTTCGAAAATACTCGTCATTGTAGAGGTTGCGCTCACCGCCACTATGAAGACGTCTTGAACACGCTTGTCGAATATCTACGATACCACCAGGTTGCCGAGCAAGATATCCATGAACGAATATCTACTCTAATACTCGTCGCCCAAGGCTACATAAGATCTGCCAACGACTCATCATTTTTCCAAAGTCACAACAACGCTCAAGTAATCCATGCCTGATATATGCTAAAGGAAGCTATATGGATCAGTGGAAAAAGCACATTACGATCGGCAATAGTTACTTTAGAAACCAACGGTTTGATGAAGCAGAGATTCATTATTTAAAAGCGCGGCAGCACGCCGAGAGCCTCTTCGCCAGTTGGTTAGACCCTCAAGAAGCTGTTGCTGCATTAGTGGTTAGCTATCACAATCTCGCAGACTTATATCAAGCTGAAAACCAGCCTTCGCTAGCTTTCGATATGCTATCGAAAGTACATAGTCTATTACTAAAAGCTGCGGATTTCTCTGCAGAAAACACAGAACGTCAAGCTGCAGTTAGGTCGGGAGTGCGGCAAACCTATGCAGCACTGCTAAATCACATGAAAACTCACGACCAAGCCAGTGGCTTTGCTTCATGTTAGTTGTAAATCATTAAATTAGAGAGGAAGAAATGTTAAATTTAAGAAGACCGTGTTGTTTCAAAACCCTGCTCACCCTATTTTCGCTATCACCAGTTATTGCTGCGGCTCATCCTGGCCATGACCACACGGTTTGGACCAGTGAATGGATGCATGTGATGCCTTTTATAGCTTTTTTTATATTTGGCATAACCATGCTATTAAAGCTAAACCAAAAGCGCTTGCAAGCAAAGAAAACGGTAACTCTTTAAGTTAATTAAGGAACCATATCATGTTATATCAGATGTTTGTCGTATTGGATAAATACGTTGGATTCCAACAGGCTAATGCTCACTGTGACATTCCGTGCAAAATTTATGATCCGTTTACCGCGCAATTTGCCGCTTTGAGCGTAATTCGATTAATGGATCTCATCACTGAGGTTGAAGCTAATGAACCATTGGGTACAGCTAATCACGCGCAATTAGCCAGACTAGTGAACGAAAAGGAAATCCATGCGGAAAAAGTCAAGCAAGAGGTGCGGGTTATTTGGGGAGATTACTGTAAACAACCCCAGTTTGATCAGGTCGAAAACATACATAGTCTTGTACACGACATCATGTTAGCTGGCAGTGCTTGCAAACAGAACATCGAGCGCAAACAAGGCATTGCTTTACTTAAACTTGTCAATCAATTCAGTGAAGCTTTCTGGAAAACTAAGAATATGGAAACATTTATGGCTGAATGCCCTTATCCGCCCAACCAACAAGTGGTTTACCCTAAACTCGGATAAACTGGATAAATTTGCATGGTTTTCGTCTATAAAGTTAGAGGCAAAAGTATGCTTCCTAACTTTCTGCCTGATGATTTCGTCATAGCCGCTACCTGGCCATTTATTCAGTTTAAACCAGGCGAGGTTATAGTAATAAACCACCCTGTTTATCACACCATTATTAAACGCGTTCTCTATATCAACGCTATCGGTGAGTTACTGTTGCAAGGAGACCATAGAAAAAGCGCACCACCCCACCTATTAGGGTGGCAACCTACTAACAGGGTTGTTGGTAAGGTACTTTGGCGAATACCTAACAACCATAATTAACAGACATAATTAACAACATCATGTGAACAATGCCATGTTGCCAACTGACCGTTAGTAGGAGCAATTTGTATGACTAAAATTTGCCGTTAAGATTTTGCAGCGGCTTTTTTCGCTGGTTTCACCGGCTGCGTAGACGCTATTTCACCCAATATTGAGCCAATATCGGCATTAAATTCATTGCCCAAATTGGCCAGCACCTGCCCATCTTCCATTATCCGTTTATTGATTTCGCCCATTAATGCAAGGCTTCTGGCGGCGAAATCGCGCGCACTATCTAAATCATTGACGCTAGCAGCTTGTTTCATTTGATTAATACCTAAATCTGCGAAGTATTTTGCCGACGACAATTGGATCTCAGTAACTTTAGATAAGTTATTAACCGCAACCTGATTGATATTGTGGATGGGCGCCAAGAAGTTCTGGGTATTTTCACTCAATGATTTGACGACATTTTCACTCATAATAGCCTTCCTTGTAATCAACATCTGACACGTTTCTCAAATCTCATAAATCAACACCAATAACTAGGGCACCTCTGAATAATGAGGTGTGCCCTATCAATTTAGTATGCACCATTATTTAGTGAGAAGAAAGCAAACCAAAGATAGCTATTTGGCATATACCTTTTGCCTGGGCAACTCATCAACATTAGCTGACTCATTAACCACTAAACCATCAACTTCAGCCTCAACGGGTACTAAAACGACAGGCACACCATTTAGTACTGCATTACCAGAAAGTTCATCAACTCGGTTTTCATCAGTGATGTCGTTTACACTAACACCAGCATGAGCATTTGCCACACTCAATTTTGTATTATCAGCGCCATGCCCCCAACCGTGAGGAATACTAACCACACCTGGCATAATTGTATCGGTAATTTCTGCCAGTAACGTAATATGCCTGCCGCCGTTACTCACCTTAATTTGCTGTCCCGGCACGAGTCCAATCCGCAGGGCATGTTCAGGGTGTATCAGTATCGTACAACGCTGCTTGCCCTTAACGAGCCGTTTGCTATTGTGCATCCAAGAATTGTTGGTGCGCAGATCTCTACGTCCAATCAACAATGACACAGAGTCATCACTAGCCGTCTGAAAAAATGCCTCCTCCAAACGCTTTAAATCAGCCATATAAAATGCTAAATGCAAATGAATCTGTTTATCTTTGTGGGTCAAGTTTTGAGGTAATGTAGACTTGAGCGGACCTAAATCAACACCGTGGGGTTGTTGCAGCAACCGCTTCAATGTTAGGCCTTTAAAAATGTTCCAGCCACCACCATAGGGCCCATTTCTTAACACAAAATCAATTGGCAACTCTAATCCCATTTTCTCCGCTAAAAATGAAACCAACTTCTTCGACAGCGGTACTTTAACGTCTCGCGCCGCTACTAAACGCTTACTCAACTCAAAATAAATCTGCCAATCATGCTTGGCACCTGGTTCTGGCGCAAATACAGCTCGCGCATATTTAGCGGTATTTCTCACCGCCAAAGAGTTAAATATCACATCAAAATGTTCGCGCTCCAATGGGCTAACCGGCGGTAGGATAACGTCGGCATGTTGTGTCGTTTCATTCAGATAAAAATCAACTGACACCATAAAATCCAATTGTTGCAATGCCTTATTAAGTTGCGCTCCATTGGGAGTCGATAGCACAGGATTACCAGCAACCGTTAACAAACCTCTAATTTGTTGCTCGCCCGGCACAAGTATTTCTTCTGCCAGGGTCGATACCGGCAATTCACTGGAAAAACTGGGTAAACCTCTTACTCGAGATCGGCGATCACTCATGTATCCAGGGCTAGTCTGACCCATCACATTAAAAGCCGGCGTAGTGAACATCATACCGCCTTCAGTATCAAGTCGACCGGTTAAAATATTTATTAACATAATCAGATATTGTGATAGCAAACCGAACTGTTGCACAGAAACACCCATTCTGCCATAACAAACGGCACGGCGCTCAGCACAAAATTCATTGACCAAAGAACGAATCTGATCGGCCGCAATACCTGTCACACTCGCAACCCGTTCAGGTGTATAAGGCGTAACGTATTGTTGGATTTCATCAAGTCCCGAAGTAAACGATGCCAGCCTACCGGGACGTATTTTATCTTCTACAAACATCACTTGAATCATCGCCAGCAACAACAATGCATCAGTACCTGGCCTAATAAAATGATGTTCAGTTGCTAAAGCGGCCGTCTCGGTTTTTCGCGGATCAATAACAACAATTTTACCGCTACGTGCCTTGATTGCCTTAAAACGTTGCTTGATATTGGGCGCCGTCATAATACTACCATTTGATACCACGGGGTTAGCACCGAAGACTAGAAAAAAATCCGTTCTATCAATATCCGGCACAGGGATTTGCAGCTGATGCCCAAACAAATGATAAGACACAATATGATGAGGCAACTGGTCGACTGACGTTGCGGTATAACGGCTTTTGCTCTTTAATGCGTTCATCAAAAAGCTTCCAAATACCATACCTCCCGTATTGTGCACATTAGGATTACCAAAATAGCTTGCAACAGTATCTTGACCATACTGTTGTTGCACCTTACTCAGCCCTGCCGCCGCTGCATCAAAAGCTTGCGGCCAATCTACTTCTTGCCAACCCGATGCAGTTTTTATCATGGGTTTAGTCAACCGATCAGGGTCTTCGTATAAATCCTGCAACGCAGTAGCTTTGGGACAAATGTAGCCTTGGCTAAACGGGTCATTTTCATCGCCTTTAATAGACAATATCTGTTTGCCCTCGTGGGTAATTTTAATACCGCACATGGCTTCGCAGAGATTACAAGCTCTATAATGGGTTTCAACTTTAGCCATGATCTCAAACTCCGTCGTTCTCTATTATTTGTTCTACTAGATGATTAGTTAGTTATTCTTTGTTATAAGAATGATGGGTATTATTTGATAGTTAATAAGGACAAGACCTGACTATACATCACCTATATGGCATCAGCCATAGTACGATGTAGACTGGCTCGCTACGGACATTGGGAAAGACTAACAAGAAGAACTACCAGCAAACAAAAAGATTATTTATCAGACATTGACTGCATTGCCTTGAGCAGTTCATCTCGCTTAACCAATTGCTCATTGAGCCCTTCAATAACTTTGGTCAGTGACTGGACTTGTTGGCGGACCTGGTCAATTTCTCTATTCTGGGCAGCCAGTTCGTCCAAGATTCTTTTCAATTCTGTGACAGTTTGCTCATGAGAAAGCTCAGCGCCGTCTACTGTGTTGTTTTTTGTACTTATTTCAGCGCTTTCTTCGGTGCTTTTTTGGGAAAAAACCAGACCAGCCTGTCCCGCTAAAGCAAGCACCAACAGACCACAACAAATTTGTTTGCTATAACTATTTTGTTTACGATAACGATGTTTACTATAACTATTCATACTCATAGGCAACTAATATACTGTTATACCGCCAATCAGCTATGCTGAGTCTGTCAACCCGTTTACTTTAACAGACTCTCTGCATCAACTTGTTCAGTATAGCCTACTTAGCTAATCTTCATATTCGGGTACCTTGCCGGCGAGACTACCTTCTAGCGTTTTTTGCAAATCGTTTGACATTAGCATAGCCGCATTCCAAGTGGAGACATAGTTGAGGCTGTCGTCAACACTATGATCTCTGGAATATAGCAGCATTTCTTTAATACCTCGAATGGCTAATGGTGACTTACTAGAAATCTGCACAGCAAGTTTCATTACGCCGTTGATCATAGCGTTTTTATCAGGAAAAACCTTATTCACAAAACCGATTGTTCGAGCCTCATCGGCGTAGAAATAACGCCCTGTATAAGCCAATTCTCTCACGATACCATCGCCAATCAATTTTGGTAGGCGCTGCAGTGTGCCAACATCCGCAGTCATACCTATATCAATTTCTTTAATAGAAAACTTTGCATCTTCCGTACAATAACGCATATCGCAACAGGTTATCATATCAATGGCGCCACCTACAGATGCACCATGTATTGCTGCCAGCACCGGCTTGCGACATTTTTCAATGGCGCTCAAATTCTCCTGTAAACGCTTGATCATCAAACGCAACTTTTCACTGTTGCGACCACTATCTGCCGTAAAAACCTCAGCGATACCGGTAAAAACCGCCAAGTCCATGCCTGAGCAAAAATGCTTGCCCTCACCACTCAGTACCACAGCACGCACCTTGGGTTCATCTGCTATCCAGTCGAAACATTGTTTGAGATCGTTCCACATTTGTAGATTCATGGCGTTTGCTTTATCAGCCCTGTTTAACTTCACATGACAAATGTTAGAATTTATTTCCACAATCAATGTTTCATACTCTGGTGCCATCAGTAATCTCCCCCACTAAAACCAACTTTAGCATTAACTATAACGTTTTATCAGAGCAGGGCTGGTAGGCCCTTGCACTAACAAGGTAAATAGCACCACCCCAAAAACCATCGCTTGAATCGTCCAAATATAAGGTAAAGAGCTTGGTAACGACAGGACTAAAGCAATAGCAATAGCGCCTCGTAAACCTCCCCAGGTAAGGATAATCTGCCATCCGGAGGAAATTGAGTAAGTTAGCGGCTTTGTCATAAAACCACAACAAGCGACAGCTGCTGCCCGGGCTGCTAAAGTGGCTACAACAGCAATGATAATCGCCAGCCATTGATCTAACAGCATGGTAAAATTAATGACTATACCCATGATGACAAATAAAACACTATTCAATAGTAGGCCAAGCCAACCCCAGGTATCCTCAGTACCTTGCAAGAAAGTTTGCTCCTGTTCTTTTAGCAAAGTTCTTGAAACCAGTGCAGCGGACATCACAGACATAATACCGGAAAAATGAAAGATCGCTTCTGCCAAGTAGAAGCTACCAAACGCAGTAAAAACAAGCACTAAGTTCGCACTTGCCTTGCTCATCAAAAACAGTACAGCAATTGCGGCAACCAGTCCGCAAATTGCTCCCAGAATTAAACCGCCAAAAAAAGTCATCGATACCATCGATAATAAACCATCTTGACTGGTTTC
>JANQMK010000182.1 GCA_028280085.1 Pseudomonadales bacterium | reverse complement strand
AAAAGAGCATTTGCCTGTGCTTGTTGCTCTTGTGCTTTTTAATAAAGGCTCAGCCAATAACTCTCTAGTGAACTAGTTCACTAGTTCGTTTCAAGCTCGCTGACTCAAACAACGAAGCGTTCTACTAACCCACTTTAGTCACCGGTTTAGCAATGTTAAGTGGCACAACTATACGTTTGGTGCGTAACCACGCTGGTCTTATAGGTGTTAAAGGTACCACATCTTTGCGAGCCGTCACACAATAAAAACCACCAAATGGCCAGCCTAACCTGGTGCCTATCCTTTCCATGCGTTCGAATTGCTTTAGCATAGTCAAGCTCTCAAACGGTGGCCGGTAAAACCCATAAGTAATTTTAACGGGATCAAACTCTAACAATTGTAACCAGTCCATCAATCGACCGGCGCGAATAGAGTAATGGCGATATTGTAGTTGAGGCATTGTCCACATATTTCGCATAAACAGGCGCCAAAAGCCAAAGGCACTCCAATGGTTAAAGCCAACGATGATAATGTGGCCCTTTGGTATAATAACTCGAGTAGCCTCCTTCAGCAGTTGATGTGGGTTGGATGAAAACTCCAACACATGATGCAATATAACCACATCCACAGAATCATCAGGTAATGGTAAAGCTGAAAAATCGGACAAACCAGCTACGGCTGTTTCGTTATCCTGGCGAAGTTCAATGGGGCTGAGAGAGAATTTGTGGTTAATAGTAGAATTTTGGTGCAGTGGAAAATTCGGTGACACGCTGAGCTGCAACAAATGATAGCCAAATAAACACGCCAGTTCTTTATCCAACACCTGCTGCTCGAGACGAATCAGTTCTGCGCCCAAATCGCTGTTTTGCAGCCAATCTTCCAGAACTGGTAACAGTTCAATCATTGGCGCCAAAGGCCGCTTGGATTTTTTTAGTAACTGGAGCCGATCTTTAGAAAGCAATCCAAAATACCCCGCCTTAAAACCAATCTTTATCGAATCTGCCTTAACGCACTATCTAATTACATGGTAAAGTAGCGCCCTGCTATGTAAGAATAGCTAATAAGTGGCATTATTAAATTAACATCAAACTAACTCGTTATATCATTAACCTTTTTTAGCGCAGTTTTTAATTAAACAAAGTTTTTCGTCTGTTTTTAATATAGACAATTGGATTTAACGCATTTGCATTTTTTGCACTTAATAGATAAAAGATAAAACCCGATCTGTTCATCGCCTCGCAATTAGAGCACGCCAGCCGTTAAACTCCACCAACGCAATTATAAGACTAACACAGAGGCGGTTTCCTTTCACCGCACTAAATTTAAGGTATGACGGACACCTAAATATGGTCAATATTTATACTATAGAGGCTTTTCAAGATAATTATATCTGGCTGTTTAGCCATGACGCCTCCAACTCCGCGGCTGTCGTAGACCCAGGCGATGCCGACCCAGTTATTCAGGCTTTGGAAGAACACAACCTCACCCTAGATTATATTCTCATCACCCACCACCATCATGATCACACCGGTGGGGTAAATCGACTGATCAGAAAGTATCCGAACCTCGTAGTCTATGGCCCTAAATCAAACCATTTTCAAGACGTTAATCAAGTTATGAAAGAAGGAGATAACGTCGAGTTGAACGGTCTACATTTTGAAGTCCTTAATGTGGCTGGTCATACCTTGGACCACATAGCCTACTTTGCCAGGCCGACAGGAGAGCCTCCGCTACTGTTTTGCGGCGATACTCTGTTTGCTGGGGGCTGTGGCCGTGTTTTTGAAGGTACACCTCAACAAATGTATGGCTCGCTGCAAAAGCTCACTGAGTTACCGCCAGAAACCCGTGTTTTTTGCGCCCACGAGTACACTTTAGCAAACTTAACATTCGCTAAAGCCGTCGAGCCCGATAACAGGGCTCTGCTGGAACGATATGATGACGCACACCAACTCCGTCAATCAGGTAAGCCAACAGTGCCTAGTGCCATTGGTATAGAGCTCGAGACTAACCCCTTTTTACGTTGCCAAAGTCAAGCTGTCAAAGACAGTGCTGAGCGCTTTGCCGGACACCACCTAGATGACGAGGTTAATGTTTTCAAAACTATTAGAGCTTGGAAGGATAACTTCTGAAAAGCTGTATTAATATAACAAGTCAATTTATTAACATGTTCAAGTTCAACGAATATTGCTAGAGATAACGCTAAACTAAATCTATGCAGTCTTTAATAATTTCTTTTATATCATTACACTTGCGTTTGCGCGTGGTAACCTATTCACTTTTAATGTGCTGTGTGGTTATGCAAGGCTGCACAAATAGCCCTTTGTCTTCAAAAGAATCTTCAGCAGAAACAAAGTCTTTAATGGCTATTTCATTGGATAAGTTGCAACAGGCAATTTCATCTCCATCTCTCAGCTCCCTAATGTCAAGAAACGAAGCGGTTGTAGACTCAATCGCTGCAGACGCCCTAGATAGCAGTGAAAACTATAGCGGCGAAAACTACGCAAACGCCGGTATCCTAGATGCCAGAGAAACAGTAACTGAAGACGATTTCATTGAATCACTATTTCCGTCACTATGGGTATGTAGTTTTGGACAGGAAGATAGTTTTAACCATTATTCACCGACATCGACCAACCATCCTGCAACTGACCACAGCCCGGCAGACATTTGGCATATTGTACGCAATGGGTTTCAACTAGACTCATCATCGTTAAACAACCGCCGGATTGAAAGGCAGTTTAACTGGTACGTTAAAAACCAAGCTTATCTCGATCGCGTTACACAACGCTCCAGCAGGTATCTCTATCACGTGGTCGAAGAAATCAAAAAGCGTGATATGCCAATGGAGCTCGCCCTGCTCCCAATTGTAGAAAGTGCTTACGACCCCTTCGCTTACTCCCACGGGCGCGCATCTGGCATGTGGCAGTTTATTCCCGCAACCGGTAGGCATTTTGGTCTTAAACAAAATTGGTGGTATGACGGTAGACGGGATATCGTCGCCTCGACCAATGCCGCCCTTACCTACTTGAGTTTGCTGCATCAACAATTTGACAACGACTGGTTACTAGCACTTGCAGCCTATAATGCCGGCCAAGGCAATGTAAGCCGAGCTATTCGACGCAATAAGCGACTGGGTAAACCCACAGATTTTTGGTCGTTGAAATTACCCAAGGAAACGCAAAACTATGCCCCCAAACTAATTGCACTAGCCCAACTGGTAGCCACACCAGAAAAATACGGTATCACCCTGAAACCCGTTGCTAATCTACCCTACTTCACTAAGGTTGATATCGCTGCACAAATAGACCTGGCGCAGGCAGCAAATCTTGCCCAAGTCAGTATCGAAGAAATATATAAGCTCAATCCAGGATTTAATCGATGGGCAACTGCACCCGACGGCCCATACTATTTGTTGGTGCCAACGGCAAATGCTAAAGCCTTTTCTACCGAACTCGCAAAACTCCCATCTAGCGAGCGCCTAGGTTGGACGCGCTATAAAATACGCCCAGGAGATGCCCTACTAAAAATAGCGCGAAAGCACCATACCAGCGTAGATATTTTAAAGGAAGTTAACCGCATAAAGGGCAATAGAATTCGTGCCGGCGATCAGCTTCTCATACCGGTAGCTACTGAAGCCGCACAACACTATAGTTTAAGTATTGATGAACGTATCAAGAAAATTCAAAATAGTGCCAGCGGTAGAAAGGGAGCAAAGAGAATTGTCCATACAGTTAAACCTGGCGACAGCTTTTGGTCCATATCACGCAAATACGGTGTTAAGGTCAGGAGCATCGCTCGCTGGAACGGACTAGCACCTCGCGATATATTAAGACCGCAACAAAAACTCACTGTGTGGGTAAGAGACCCGCAATTCAGTCATATCACAGCACCCACTGCCAACAATCAAGTCATCAGAAAAGTGGGTTATAAAGTTCGCCGCGGCGACTCACTGGCTCGCATCGCCAATAAATTTAATATTCGTGTCGCCGATATTGTTCGCTGGAATACCCTTGATACCAAACGCTATCTGCAGCCTGGACAAGGCCTTACACTCTATCTAGACGTACGGAACGTTAACTAGTGCCAGCAAGATAATGGCCCGACCATTGTTGATGGTTAATGAATTTAGTCCTGCACTCAATCTATAAGATCAACTTATGCAAAGCTCTTTTTTGGCCTTAGTTAATATTAGCTAGTAACACTCGATGCTACACGTACGCAAACATATGCCTAGGAATCGCTCGGCGAATTGAATACAAATCAATCACGCACCCAATTACCTCAGCAATAGATGATAATTTGCGGAGATGCGGTAGTGACTCATTCATACCAAGAGAACTTTTACCACTCCCGCTTTTATCTAAAAATGATATGATGTAACATATCATTTAATCTTTCCGGCAAGGTAGTCATTCAGAATATGCATGTAAAACATCTAATTGCTGTAACATCATTGTTATCTGCAACAGTTTTCCCCGCTTGGCTCGCCACGGCTGGCACGAACGACAGTAAACATCACCAACAGCATGGCGCACACGCACATGGCGTTTCTGAATTGACGTTGGCATTGGAAGGCAATAACTTGGAGGCAAGCTTCCTATCCCCTGCGGCCAATATTGTTGGATTTGAGCATAAAGCCTCTACGCCACAACAAACCCAATCCGTTGAAAATGCAAACGCTTTACTAAAGTCGCCACAAAAAATATTTTTGTTTTCTGGCACAAGCTGTGAACCAACTCTCGCTAACGTTGATCTATCTGCCGTGATGAAGGCCGATAACGACGATCATCACCATAATGATCATCACCATAACGATCATCACCACGATGAACATGAAGGCGATGATCACGCTGATGAAGAAGAATCACATGACCATCAAGATACTCACAGTGAAATTTCTGTCCATTACCAGTTTAGATGCCAACAAGGTATAAAACTAACCTCTGTAACCCTAAACTTTTTGGAGCATTTTTCGGGTATCAACAAGCTAAAAGTTATGTGGGTTACTGACACCCGCCAAGGCTCTGTCGAACTGAAAAATAATTCAAAAACTGTTTATTTGAGGTAGTTGTTTTGAAATCAGCATGAGCAAAACCATCATTGCGGAACCTCAACAAAATATAGAAGATGCGGCTTAGTCTCAAGCAAGGTAGTTGTAAATGAAAAGAACCACCGCTTGTGTCAGCAAAAAGCTGACTGCGAATGTTCAGGTAATATAGAGATTACACAAGGATGAAAAGAGCTTATTTTCAAGCAATAGAAAATCCTTCACACAATATAAAGCTGCCGTTAAATGAGGTCATAGGACAGCTTGCCTTTAGTGAACAAGGGCTTATTCCAGTGATAACTCAAGACGTTGTCAGTAAAGAGGTCCTTGTTGGCCTGGATGAACAGAGAAGCGCTGGAGAAGACCTTGCTCACTGGAACAATGACCTATTGGTCTCGCAGCCGAAGCGAGCTGTGGGTAAAAGGCGCCACTAGCGGAAATTACCAACGTTTGCAGGTTATGAAATTTGACTGCGATGGCGATACCGTACTGTCACTGGTCAGGCAAACCGGAGCTGCTTGTCATACAGGGCGTCATCATTGTTTTTATTTAGAGGCGAATAGTTCAGATGGCACCGTCTCAGTTTCTTGCTCCCGTTAGCACACATTAATGAGAAAATTCCCAAATACAGATAGTAATCAGCCGAAAATTCACGGGGTTTCCACAAACATTATCACCGGGTTTCTGGGGGTTGGAAAAACCTCGGCCATTTTGCATTTACTCGAGCATAAACCAGCAGGTGAACGCTGGGCTATACTCGTTAACGAGTTTGGCGAAATTGGTGTGGACGGCAGCCTATTCAGCGGCCTTCATAGCGAGGAGAGCGGCGTATTTATTCGCGAAGTTCCCGGTGGATGCATGTGCTGTGCAGCAGGCTTGCCAATGCAGATCGCATTAAATCAATTACTCTCGCGAGCCAAACCTGATCGCCTCTTAATTGAACCAACCG
>JANQMK010000188.1 GCA_028280085.1 Pseudomonadales bacterium | reverse complement strand
TGTCTGGAATGCTATCTCATCAATTACGCCGATAATGTCAGCGATGCGCTTACTGGATTCATTAATTTCTTCCATTGCAGCCACAGCCTGGCCAACAACCTCGCCCCCTTGGCCAGCAATTTCAGCAGCTTCGCGTGACAACTCACTGGCTTTACCGGCATTAGTGGCACTAGCCTGTACGGTACTTGTCATTTCCTCCATACTTGACGCTGTTTCTTCTAGCGATGAGGCTTGTTCTTCGGTACGCTGACTCAAATCAGAATTACCTGTACAAATTTCGTTGGCGCCATTCAAGACGGAATCCGATGCATCGTTGATGGAATTGACCACATCAATCAGTTTATCTGCCATCTCGCTAGAGTCGGATTTTATACGAGCAAAACTACCGCTATAATCCCGCGTTATACGCTCAGTCAAATTACCAGATGCCAGAGCGCCTAACAGCCGGATAATATCATTTAACGCAACTTCTGTGGTTTCCATTAAGCTATTTAAGCCTTGGCTCAACGCTTTAAAGAAGCCCTCTTTACCGACTACATCGATAGTGCGAGTGAAGTCACCTTTGCTCGCCGCTTCGACGATTTCATCAATCTCTCTCTCAATGGCAACTTCTGCAGTACGGTCATTCCACTCTACTACTGTGCCGATGCGAGAACCATCACTGTCATTGATCGGGTTAGCTACTAGTCCAAAGGTGCGGCTACCGACTACGATTTCACCTTCAAAAGTTGACGTTAAAGAGCCGATCATAGAACGCTGATGGGACGGTTCCTTGTGGAACATATCAACATTAGCACCCATTAACTTATTAGCGTTAAAATTTGGTAAGTCTTTTCGCAAGTCAGACTCGGCAACATTAAACATCTGTTCAATTGCCTTATTCATATAGATAACATTGAAGTCTGCATCTGCGATCATAGTATTAGTATTAACATTATCTAGGGCTTGACGAATGCGGCTATTTTCGGCTGCCAATTCTTGCTCTTTCTCTCTGGCAAGCAATTCTTCAGTAATATCTTTCCACTCAACAACCGTACCTAAACGAACACCCTTATTATCATATAAAGGTGTCGCTGCTAAATTGAATGTAAGCCCAGCTAACGGTAGCTTCGTTTTATAAATATCCTTCAGGCTTTCCAGCATATTTCTCTGATACGATGGATTTTTATGAAATACATCAACATTAGTACCCACCAACTCATCAACTTTAAAGTCTGGCAACTCTTTACGAATGGTAGCCTCACGAGCGGACAACATTTTCTTTACCGCATCATTAAGGTAAATGATATTAAGATCGTCATCAGCCATCATGACAGAAGTATCACAAACATCCAGCGCTTGTCTAATTCGTGAGTTCTCGGCAGCGGTTATGGCATCCCATCGATTCTTATTAATTTCTTCCGTTCGATCTTGCCACTCAACAACCGTTCCGATACGATCACCGCCATCAAATATTGGGGTAGCAGTGATCTCAATACTTAACCCGCTCACTTCAACTAGAGCCGTATAGGTATCAGACAGACCCGATACTAATCTCTGTTGATGGGCTGGGGTTTGATGAAACACATCCATATTAGTGCCAATGAGCGTCTTGGCATTGAATTTTGGCAACGCCTCACGTAGCTGATCTTCGACATTACTGAACATGTCTTTTACTGACTCATTCATATAGGCGATATTATTGTCAGCATCCGCTATCATCAAGTTCGTATTAGCAATCTCTACAGCTCTCAATTTACGCCTGTCTTCTTCAGGAATCGCAAAGGCACCTTCTCTTGACTGTAAGCTCTGTTGCAAATTGCCAAGCGCATCAGCGACACTCGCTATCTCAATATCCGCTGTTGATATGGAATTTCCGTCCTCCTCGCCAGCAGCTACGCCATTCATTGCCTCAATTGAAAGCACTACTGATTGCTCGATTTTGCTACCCCACACAACGGCAAGAACCAATCCAATCACACAAAAAGCAAGGGCTACCGCCCATACCCAAGCAGCACCGCCAGCCAATACCAACCCGGCAAGAGTACCAACAGCTGGTATAGTAGCGATCAGCAGAAATCTATTTTTGATACCTACGTTGACTTCTTGTTTCATTTTTCCAACTTCCATTTTTAAAGTCATAGACACATTGATGTTTAAAATAGCCTGCTATCAGCTGTTAACTACCACCGTGACCGATTAGCTAGCCTCTGCTGCGCCAGCCACTTCTTCCGCTTGATTAGGTGGAGGCATATTCGCACTTAACATTTCCGAGCTTAGGTTAGATAAGTCCGGTAGTTCATCAAGTGAAAGCAATTGATCTAGGTCCAACAAGATCACCATTTTTTCATTTACATTAACCAACCCTTTGATATAGCTGGTATTAACCGAATCACCCAAGTCAGGTGCTTCTTTCATATCTTTTTGGCTCAGGGTATAGACATCAGAAACGGCATCTACAACAATACCCATTACACGCTCTTTACCCTCACATTCTATACGTAGAACTATAACCACCGTCATCATCGTGTATTGAATAGCTTGCATACCAAAACACTGTCGCAAATCAACAATCGGCACGATCGTACCACGCAAATTAATAACGCCTTTAATATGTGGCGGCGCATTGGGTAAAGGAGTGGCAGAATCCCAACCTCTAATTTCTTGGACGCAGAGTATATCCACACCATACTCTTCATCTTTCATGATAAAGGTGAGATACTGACTACTATCTTCATCGACAGCTAATGTATCCTTTGTTACTTCATCTTGCTCTACTTTGGCTATAGCCATAACATTAACCCACCGTTAGTTTTTTAATGAACCCATTTATCCGCCTGATCACTCGCAGCATCTAACTGAGATGCTGTTAAGTTACCTATTGATTGCATATCTTTGAGGCGCTCGCCCGCAATACGAATTAAGCCGGCTATATCTACAATAAGAGCAACCGTACCATCGCCTAAAATAGTTGCGCCCGAAATTCCCTCAACGCGTTGATAGTTAGCCTCTAAACTCTTAATAACTACTTGTTGCTGAGCCAGCAGTTCGTCAACCACTAAGCCGACTTTCTCCCCTCCTGCCTCAACAACTACCATCAAGGAATCTTCTAATTTCTTGTCTTCAGACGAAATGCCTAAAATTTCCCATAGACACACTATCGGAATATATTCCTCGCGCAATTTGAAAACATCGGCTGCCCCAGCTACTTTATTGACGTAGTCCGACTTAATTTGAATAGACTCGACAATAGAAACAAGGGGGAAGATATAAGTCTGGTCAATCACACGAACTAATTGACCGTCTAAGATAGCAAGTGTCAACGGTAATGAAATTGTAAAAGTAGACCCGACACCTTGCACCGATTCCACATCAACGGAACCATTTAGACTTTCGATATTCCGTCTTACAACATCAGTACCTACGCCACGGCCAGACACATCAGACACTTCATCAGCCGTTGAAAATCCTGGCTGAAAGATCAGATCATATATTTGCTCGTCACTTAGTTGCTCATTAGGACCAACCAAACCTTGATCACGTGCTTTTCCTAAAATCTTTTCTTTGTTAAGCCCGCGGCCATCATCAATAATTTGAATAATAATATTGCCGCCTTGATGAAATGCATTTAATGTCACCTTGCCCTGTGGTGGCTTGCCTGCTGCAACACGTTCCTCTGGGCTCTCGATACCATGGTCGACAGAATTTCGTACCAAGTGAACCATCGGGTCACCAATTTTCTCCATGACCGTTTTATCCATTTCGGTATTTTCACCCGATAAGACAAGATCTATTTTCTTATCTAGGCGACGGGATAAGTCTCTAATCATACGTGGAAAGCGACTGAATACGAAGCTGATAGGAATCATACGAATGCGCATGACGCTTTCTTGCAATTCTCGTGTGTTTTGCGACAGCTGAGATAAGCCTTTTTGCAAATCATCCAATCGACTAACGTCAAACTCCTCGCCTAGCTGGCTCAGCATAGACTGTGTAATGACAAGTTCGCCAACCATATTAATAAGGTCATCAACCTTCTCAATACTGACACGAATCGATGTATCACTAGACGCTACTTGTTGCTTTGACCGTTTTTGATCTTTGTCATCCTTATTGGCCGTTGCTGCTGCTTTATCAGGTTCAGCATCCTCACTTTTCACATCGTCAACTGAGTCTTCCGTCGCACTTGAGTTAGATACTGCGGACTCAGTTGATTTTACTACTTCAGAGCTGCTTGCAGCTTCTGTTTCTAATTCAATAACGATATTTGATTCGTCAACCACCCATTCAAATACTTCATCTATACTTTCACGCTTAATGTCACTTCCACTCAACTCTATGTCCCAGCTTATATAGCAATCTTCAGGCTGAATAGAGGTTATTGTAGGCACGGCTGAACAGTTTGCAGTGACTTTCATTTCTCCCAACTGACTTAACTCACGTAGCATCCGCAACGGCTCGTTACCAGTTGATAAAATCTGCTGACCTGGCTCAAATTTTATTTTCCAAACAGCATTATCGCTATCAGACGCATTTTGTTCAGAGCTTGAACCAGCGGCGTCTTCCGCACTAATGGGACCGCCACCGGCTTCTAACAATGCTTCAAATCTTGCTTGCAATTTGGCTGAATCAGTCGAATCCGGCTCTCTACCTTCTCTTAAAGCCGTAATCATATCGCGTAGGCAATCTACCGATTGTAAGTACAGGTCAATATCATCTTGACTAACGCCTCGCTTGCCATCTCTTACTTCATCCAGCAGTGTTTCTAATACATGAGTAAAATCGGCAACCATGGTAAAGCCAAAAGTAGCGCTACCGCCTTTGATTGAGTGAGCTGACCTAAAAATCGTATTTATAATCTCTGAATCGACCGCGTCAGGATTTAGCTCCATTAATGCCGATTCCATCTCATCAAGGCCTTCAAAGCTTTCTTCAAAGAAAACCTCATGGAACTGGCTCATATCAATTGTCATAAACTACTCCAACTATTCCATTAGCCTAAATTTAACTAACCCAATACACGTTTAATTGTCGATAAAAGTTGGTCTGGGTTAAACGGCTTTACTATCCAACCCGTTGCGCCGGCTTCCTTACCCTGGTTCTTTTTGTCAGGTCCAGATTCTGTTGTTAACATCAACATGGGTGTGAATTTATAATTGGGTAACGTACGTAGTTCCCTGATCAAACTAATTCCGTCCATATTAGGCATATTTACGTCGGATAGAACGAGATCAACTGACTTCTGCTTGGCTAGGCCCAACGCCTCAACACCATCCGTTGCCTCAACTACGTCAAACCCCGCACCTTTAAGCGTAAAAGTAACCATTTGCCGCATAGAAGCAGAGTCATCCACGGCTAAAATTGTTGTCATATGTTGTACTCCAGTCGTTTACTCATCACTATCAATAAATCTTCCCGATAGGTTAATAGGCCTAAACTAACCGACCTACTTTAATCTCAAAGCCCTAAGGATTCTGACATACCCAACAGGTTCGCCGCCTGCGTCAAATTCTCAGATGGCGCTTGCCAAGTTACAGCGACACCTTGTTCCTCAATATCGCGTTTAAAAGCATATAGACATTGCAAACCAGAAGTGTCTGCACGCTCAATTGCCGAAGCTTTTAATATTGTATCTGCCGGATCGTGATTAATTTCCAAGAGCCGATCTAGCAAACCATCCACCTGTGCGATAGTCAGATTCGTCCCCAAATCTATTTCGTATGTTTCTGTCATTGCCACTCACACTGCTGATTAAACATTATGACCATCCCTACTCGCAGCACTCGCTATGAGTTCGCTGAGCAGATTCCTTCTTGTTCAGTACCATCTTATTTCAGTCTAGCCAGATTAAATCACCTTGCTAACTATGCTAAAAAAATTTAATACATAGTAATCAGCACTTTAAAATACGAATAGAGCAAAATATGAAGAGTTTTGTGAAATTTATGTTATGGAAAGCCAGTTTTTTATAAATATGACAGCCAAATTCTTTTTTTTTACTGTCTTTTGTTATGTCCTTTTTCGGAGTTATATGAATTAAATATAATAGCTTTTATTTATAAATATTAGACAGGCTTAATCATTTTTGTTATTCAAAAGAAATCGATTTTTAACCATTTGATTTTTATCAAAATTAATTAATGTACTGAATTGACGGTAACAGGGCAAAATCATGGCGCAGATAATGGAAAATCAATATTTGAACGGATTATACGGCCGATCATCCATCTCGGTTTGGATTTTTTTGTCAATTATTTTGACTTCCTGGCGCCTAATTTTCTCAATATGCTCCCCAACAGCCTTGCGTCTGAAATACAATTGTTGCCAATTTCT
>JANQMK010000157.1 GCA_028280085.1 Pseudomonadales bacterium | reverse complement strand
CGACCATTGCCAGCATTCATTTGATCGCAGAAGACGGCACAAAAGTTCCTATGTTCGAAGGAGAAAAACGCGTTGACCTACTGGCGTTAAAAAACTTCTCAGATGTTTTCGCTACCTCAGATGAAATTCCTGTGGGTAACTACACCGCAATTCAAATTGAATTGGTTAAACTAGAACTAGTCAGTCTTGGGCCATTGGGTGAGATAGTCAACCAGTTTTTGCCAGAACTACCCTTAGATGGCCTGGTTGAGCTAGTGCCAGGCGATACTTTTTCAATTAATGAAAATGAAAATCTTATTATCAAAGTCGATTTTGATGTCGAAAAGTCCTTTAACCAAAACGAATTTAATACAGAAGAATTCGACTTTACTCCCGCCATCTTTCTCGATATTGATGACGACAACGCACTGGAAACCGATAAGCTAGTAAGATTAGCTGGCGACATCCGACGCGTCGACGACGTGTTTGAAGAGCTTATTTTCTGTATCACGACTGACAGCGTGACTCAGCAAACTGAACTCTGCTATGAGGTTGATGTCGATGACGACACGACTATCTACGATGAACTCGGCCAAATAATTACACTGGATGAACTTGTAGAGGGAGAAACGGCTACTATCTCCGGCTGGCTCAGTTACGAAGAGGATGAGGAATCAGGTTCAATACAAGAGACATTAGAAATGGATGCTGCGGTGATTGAACTGTTTGATACCACCTTAGTTGAAGGAGAAATGCAGCAACTTCCCGATAACCTCAGTTTTAATTTATCGCTTGATGCCACATTTAACGCAGAATTCGGTGACAGCCTGACGATAATACTGAATGAAAAGACCCAGATTTTTGATCGGCATGGCGATGAGCTAGAGTTAGATGATCTAGATAGCGAAACAATTGCCGAGGGGCTAGAGTTAACGGTAAGTGGTTTACTTGACAGTGACTCAGGCGCACTAAACGCTACTATTATTTTCGCTAATACCGATGACGACGATAATGTTGTTACCGGCGAGGTTGAAAACATCAATTTCAACGAAAATACACTAACTATTGGTACGGACTTAGGTGATATGTGCGTCTCATTCAGCAGCGTCGGCGATATTCTCTCAATCGCTCAGAGCTCAGCTGAAGATATCACAATTTCGGATATCGAAATTGACACCATGATAGAAGTCTATGGCGAGCTACTCGACGGCGAATGCGTCGACGCAGCTAGCATCATCAGCTTTCCACAAGACGAAACCGCTGAGTAATAGCCGTGGGCAATTAGACATCACCAGTAAGGGCTATCCGAATTTTTGCAATAAAAAAATATCGGATGGTCCTTTTACTGGTTAAACCTGTAATTTAACAACTTCTTCCCCGCGCGTAACGGGGTCAACTTAAAGCACCTTGGAGCTACTACTAGTGTTAGCTCCTAAGTGCCATAAGAGATTTATATTTACTGTGAATAGAGAGAAAAACGATTGCTATTTAATATGTACCAGCGGCTGGTACTACGATCAACTAAGCCAATGTCATCTATACCATCACCATCAAAATCGCCGGCAATCACATCATGTTGCGGCCCCATGCCTCCCCACTGCCAGCCCCAGGGAATATCGGGCGTGCCCAGACCTTGCGTAGAATCATAAATAAACCATTGGTTTGTAATACGATCAACAATCGCTATTTCATCATCGCCATTGCCATCAAAGTCACCTGATAATATATCATGATTTTCATGCATACCTTGCCACTGCCAGCCCCACGGAATAGAAGGCGTCCCTAGCCCTTGCGTAGAATCATAGATATACCACCGGTTCATATTTGGAGTGCGGTCTACAATCGCTATTTCAGCATCGCCATTGCCATCAAAATCACCCGACAATACGTCATGATTTTCATGCATACCTTGCCACTGCCAGCCCCACGGAATAGAGGGGGTTCCTAGCCCTTGCGTAGAATCATAAATATACCATCGGTTCGTATTTGGAATGCGGTCTACAATCGCTATTTCAGCGTCGCCATTGCCATCAAAATCACCCGATAAGACGTCATGATCATCATGCATACCTTGCCACTGCCAGCCCCACGGAATAGTCGGTGTCCCAAGGCCATACGTAGAACTAAGAATATACCACTGATTTAAACCAGCAGTGCGATCGACAATGGCTCTATCATCAACACCATCTCCATCATAATCACCAATGGTAATGTCATGCTGAATGCCCATACCGCCCCAATGCCAACCCCAGGGTATTTCATTCCATACGCTGCCATATGGGTTCAATGCTGCTCCATACAGGTCCCAATTGCCCGAACAAGTAGGCTTCACCGCGCCAGCCACACCACAGGTTTCATCAATATAGTTCGGGTTTAAGTCATAGGGAGCACCGAATACAATCAACGCGCGGCCTTCAATGAGGTGACCGCTGGTGTTTCCACTAGCCCCTGGATTGTGGGCATAATCCGTAAAACAGTGAGTATCGCACACTATTTCTGGTGCCAGTTCCCATTTAACCCCTTGACTACCCCATTCACTTTTTGTATTCGAATATCGCCGCACAAGATAACTGTCTACCTTGTGGCGGTTCTCAACATAAAACATCGCAAAGCGTTCTTGAAGTGGATCATATTTTACTTCAACAGATGCGATTTTTTTCCCCTTCAAGTGATCGCCGGGAATCACATAACCATGCACTTCTAAATTAGAATCACTGCCATTAATTGCCTTTCCATAATCTACCTCATCTACCCAAACCACACCAGGATTGCCAGCTTTCCATTCAACAGGATTACCGCCTTCGATGGTTGTGATATTAGTATCAATGGGAGCGCTCCAATCAATCCCATTGGTTGAGGTTCTATGGTAGATTCTTGATAAGTATTCTCTTACACCTGGATTATAGTCATAGGGTGGAAAAATCCGCCCATCATGTTGATCAAAGTCGGCGGTATCATCAGTGTGCCAAGCATGCATAACCCCATCTACCACAACCACAGTCTGTTGCCCCGCCCCATAGTAAGGCACACACATTTCTGCCCAACACCCTTTCCTGGGTTCAATAATTTCATTGTTTTGATCAACAACTGCTTCTACACATACTTCGCCATCAACACCATCCTCTAAACAAGAGCGCCATGCCGTTTTAGTGATAGCGTCTGGAACCGGGTTTATCGGGCCAATAATTGACATGGGTACAGCGGGACGAGGCCCTGCACTTTGCTCATGCAGCGCCGTATTGGCCCACGGATCATCAACCCATTCCCCTTGTAAGCTGAGCGGATCATTCTCATTGTAATTGGCCTTATAAACCCACTTTTGATAAGGCCCATCAATTGTTGCAGATCTTGCCACATACATTGTCGTCTGAATATTTTTTTGATTGCCTGAATAATAAAGGTAGTAATAAGGACCATCACCAGCATCAAAATATACCACTGAAGGATCACAAGTACTCCTTTCAGCAGTTGAACTCCAGGTCCACAGTATAGTTTTCGGCTCAGACCACTGGCGCCCGTCTAAAGAAGAAACATAGCGAATCGAATCTAAATCAAAGTTGATCTTACTTTTTGCGTAGTCTGGCTGACTACAGTAAAACATATGAAACTTACCTTGTTCGTCCCGAACAATGGCAGGGGCATACCCATATTGATTATGATCATCTGGTGCATAACTTGCTTGCGGTAGCCTCACATCTACCATTTGACCGACAAACTGATAGTCTAAAGCATTGGCCGCATTAATAAATATGCAGCTCAGCGCCAAATTAACCCATAATATTAAACGCATAAGTTTGCCCTAATGATTAGCAACCCCTATCAACCAACTGTGGGACCACAAGGTAAATAATGGGTATCTACTATAACGGGCAAGAAAATGAAAGTATATCTATCGAAAGTTATAGAGCTGACTCGCTGCTTAACTTATATAGCTATAGCGAATTAGCCCTATATATAACGTCGTCCGTTCCATTTTTCAAGTCGTTTTACCAAATATAGAAAGACAAAACACTCACCACCACACGAATTGGCTTTTCAATTGCTATTAATGAGTTGAACTAAAGTAAAGAAAACAACGTTACAAACATTCATATAACAGTTCAATTTTTTGAACAGTCATTCTATGGTTATCTATTTTACCGATAGTATTATCAATAGAGGCGCCAATATAGATTACACAAAACAGGTCTTCCAACTCAAATGACGATACAACTACAATTTCTGTAAAGCGTAGATGTCAAATCGCGAAGACTTACCTGTTAAGCGATAGCTTGGTTCTTTATCTGCCAAACTTGCCGCATGCATCGGTCTCTTTACGACAACACGTTTAAGGGCTGTCTTCAGTGCTGTTTCTAATAGAAGATTTTCATCATCATGAGACGTAATTAAATACTGAAATAGTGCCATCTCTTTTTTTACTTTTGCAGATTTAGTTCTTGTCGGAAACATAGGGTCTAGATAAACAATATCAGGTTTGTCTGGCGCTGCTAGTTGTCTCATAAAATGGATACTGTCATGCTGAACTAACGTCATTCGATTAATTATTTCGATCATACTTGGATCACTCGACTGCCGACTACGCCTGAAACCGTCTTCAAGTAATAGAAAGGCTAAGGCAGATCTTTCAACAAGGGTAACTTTGCAACCCAAACTCGCCAATATAAAGCTATCGGTACCTAAGCCTGCGGTACCGTCAAGTATGGAGGGTTTGAAACCTGCTTTTAAGCCCATCGCTTTAGCAATCAACTGGCTCTTACCACCACCGTAAAGCCGTCGGTGTCGCACCGCGCCAGAAACGAAATCAACACGAACAACACCAGCCGCCTGTGTACCACTGGCTTTAATACCTAAACCGTCAGCCTCTAATAGCAACAAGTGAGTTATAGTTGTAAGATGTTTGATATCAACATCATTGCTCAACAGAGGTAAGTTAAGCTGACGCGCGATATCTTCTGCTTGTGCCATCAATGCTGGTACCCTACACAAAACACCGATGGAGACCTTGGAACTCATTAGTAGGGACTCATTAGTAAGAATTCATTATTAGCGGGGCTCACTAATAGCAACCAGAATAAAACGCTCTGGCTCTGATTAAGCCTAGCGGTAGATGGTTTTACGTCGTCTTGATGTAGGGCAGCTCTAGGGAAATACCGACAAGTTACAATGCCGTTGACTATTGGGCCGCACGCCTTCGAGAGCGGGCAATGGAAACTCCCAGCGCCAGTAGTGTTAATACCATCGGTACTGCGCCGACGTTGTAAGCTTTCAGTCTACTGCCTAGTGCTTCAATATCTTTGTTCAACTGGTGCTGAACTTCTCGTAGTTTTTTTCGAATAGATAACTTTTCTCGTTCAAATTTAGCTATCTCCACCTTTTGTTCATCAGACAGTTCAACAATACCGCCCTGCTCAGCAGTTGACGACTGATTGAGTGCCGACAGTTTTTCTTCCGTCTCCTCTAGCGCCGCCATTAGATTGCGCTCTTGCTCTCGAAAACGCGTTTCCGCATTCCGCTCCAATTCATCAACCCGAGTAAATGGCCGAGTAAAACGACCCCGACTGCGCACTTTAATCAGATCAGCACTACCCCCCAAATTATCTAAACTATTAATGACAAATGTCGCGTTGTTTGCCCAGGGGGAGGCAATACGCTGACCAAAGAATTGTTGCACTTGAACCCATAGACGGTCGGATAACACATCAGTATCTGCTACCACAATCACATTAATATTATCACTTGTGGTGAGCAGTGGCACATCATTATCTGTTTCCCCGCCGGGTGTAGCTACCGCAACGTCATTCGGTTGCGTGGCGAGCTCGGTCGTTTGGTCATCTGTTTGACTAGCATGCTCACTCTCTTCTATTACCTCTGACTCAGGGGGGCCGTTGGGAAATGCTGTCTTCGCTGGTCCCTGTACTCTGGCAGCAACAACAAAGTAGTCACCGGTGGGTTTAAATGCATTAAACAGTTCCCGTGGTTCACTCATATTTTGAAAGTCTGCGCGATCAAACAGCATTGATCGATTGCTAGTAGTAATAAGTGGTATAAACTGCGTGGTGGCCCCCTCCGAAACACCAATAACGCCAGCGGATGAAACGTTAATGGTTTCTAACTGAGCGGTAATAATATCTTCTAAGTCAATTACCTCTCGATCAAAGGATAAAACACCTAAATGGGGCTCTACTCTGCGCCCTGCACCTAAATTAACATGCATCGCATAACGAGCATCACCAAGAACCTGCTCCGTTGAGTAGTTCACCCCCCACGCGGTAAAGAGTTGTTCTAAATCGGAGAACTTTTCTGTATCCATTGACATTAGCCCCATTTCACTAATGTCTTGCTCAGCAACAGGATCAACAAATACCAGTGCCTTACCTCCTCCCAACACATACTGATCAATAGCAAAGAGTGTTTTTTGCGACAGCAGTTTGGGATGGATTACCATTAATACATCAATGTGACTTTCGATCACCTCGCTATCGATAGCCAAATCTTCGACCTCAAACAACTGCTTAATCTGCGCCATCACCATCCATTCTGGCTTTCTTTGCCGCGTCATCATGTCAAAACCGCCATTTATATCCAGAGCGCTTATCAGCCCAATGGTCACTGGCTCCGGATGAGTCACTTGATAGAGGAGTTTACTCACCTCATATTCTAAAAACTCTTCTTTATCAGGTTGAAAAAACTGAATAACACTTTCGTCGCCATTGTCCGTCACAGCAACCAAACCAAAATAAAGCTTATCGCCCGCATTGTTCACCGGCACACCTTGTAATCCATATGCAGTTGCCTGATCTTCTTCTTCAGAAAATGGTTCTGGATCAACTTTATGTAATATCAGTTTATCACCACTAAGCAATACATATTCTTGTATCAACTCTTCAACGCGCTGAGCATAATTGCGCAACTGCGGTATATC
>JANQMK010000120.1 GCA_028280085.1 Pseudomonadales bacterium | reverse complement strand
TGCTTGTTCAACTCGGGTAAACAATTCGCAAGCAAACGCAACTTCTTCCGGCCCATGCATTTTGGGTTTTACTATATACATTGAGCCAGTGCGAGAGTTTTTAAGTTCGTTCAAATCCCTAATATCGTACAAAGCTATTGTCGCAGTAACCACTGCATCGATAATACCTTCGGGAACCTCTTCGCCATGAAACAGTACAGCATCATTCGTCATCAAATGGCCTACGTTACGGACTAGCAGTAATGAGCGGCCATGTAACGTAGCGGGGTTACCCTGCGCATCGAGAAAACGACGATCAGACGCTAATTTGCGTGTAACGGTTTGGCCACCTTTTTCAAAGGTGTCGGCTAAGGTACCTCTCATCAAGCCCAACCAATTGCGATAAACCTCAGCTTTATCAACACCGTCAACAGCAGCTACTGAGTCTTCACAATCTTGAATGGTTGTCACAGCCGCTTCGAGTACAACATCTTTGACATGGGCGTTGTCATCTTTACCAATGGGATGATTGCAATCAATCTGGATGATGATATGCAAGTTATTATTGACCAAAATAATCTCTGTCGGCTCATCTGTTGTGCCATTGTAACCAACGAACTGCTCCGGTGTTTTTAGCCCAACGATTTGGCCATCCGCTAAAGAAATACTAAGCTGGCTATCAACAACCGTATAGCTAACCGCATCAACATGGCAACCCTGTTGCAAGGGCACAGCTTGATCGAGTAACGCGCGAGCATAAGCGATAACTTTTTCTCCGCGCTTAGGGTTATAGTGTTTTGTTGGCTCTGCACCTTCACTAATTGCAATAACATCGGTTCCATATAATGCGTCATAAAGCGAGCCCCAACGAGCATTTGACGCATTTAACGCATAACGCGCATTTTTCACGGGTACAACTAACTGTGGTCCAGCAACATGCGCAATTTCATCATCCATGCCTGTTGTTGTAATCGCAAAATCTGGCCCCTCTGGCAACAGATAACCGATTTCTTGTAAAAAGCTCTTGTAGCTAGCATGGTCGTGGGGAATATCACAACGCGACTGATGCCAAGTATCTATCTGTGCCTGTAGTGTATTTCGTTTGAGCAATAGAACATTATTCTTAGGCATCATGTCAGAGATAACATCTTCCAAAATCTGCCAAAATGATTCAGCTTTAATAGCCAAATCTGGCAATATTTCGTTGACTACTAGATCGTGAAGCGGCTTCGCGATTTGAAGGTTGCGTTCATCTATGTAAGTTTCTGCTCGGTGACTCATGATTGATTCTGCTCGTTTTACTGGATAACTTTTTGCTGGATAACTTATATTAAATCATTGAATAACTATTGGTTTGATAATAAGTTCGCTGCTAGCCGTCTGTAGCGATTTGTTAACGGCTGGCAAGTATACCCTAGTAATGCTAATAAATCGCCTATCTCATTTGTTATAAGTTGTACATTATCAACCCGACACTATGCAACTTGGATAGTATCCAAAGGACTTGAAGTGCCTTCACTCACCGACATCTGGCTCGTTGCACAAGCCCCGTTGGATTAGCTGGGTAACGGCTTCAATAATCTGGTGTTGTTAAGCAATAAATCGATTGCACATGCTTATCAAATTTTTATTTTTAAATCATAGGTTTGCCATAGCTTATTAATGCCATTTATGGGCATTTACTTTGTTTCCTTGCGAGCTAATGGTTAAGGAAAAACGGCTAGATCATACTAACTAAGGCTCAAACCTGGAGACAGTAGGCTTAAAGACCCATTAATCGACGGAAATCGATTAAATATTAGACCTCCCAATATGACAGTTACATTGCGGCATTGACCTAGGAGACAACTAAAATAGTTTTTACTACTACATTCTTGATCTACCGATATCGCTAGAGGTAAAAATACTTGCAGCTAAATGCCGCCTTCCCCGCCACTTGCTACCACAAAAAACAATTGTCCCATTTTCCGATGAACAAAGTGAATTGGTCAAACATCTAGTCCATTTTTTGTTGGCTTAATCATGGCAATTTATGTATGTATTCTTAATATAGAGAAAATATTCCGGAATAAATGGAGCAACGTTAGTCTATTATTTAATTATGTTAGTAAAAGACACAATAAGCAGCGATTTGGTAGTACACTATCGTCACTGATTTAAAAAGGAGAGGTTTAGTTTGTTAGAGAAATAATCAATTACTGTGCTTGTCTAACGGTAAAATTTTCTGAATACCAAGTTAGCATTTTTATTCCACAGATTTGCACTTATAACTTTAGTAAGAGTTTAATCTAGAGCAACAAAGTCGAAATAAAAGTCAAAACATGTATCTTAGACGCTTTCATAACATGTACTATAGGGAACAAGGTGTCAGCCAATATAATAGCAGTTAATATTTAAATTATAGGTTTCGACATGAAAATTTCGGTGTTTGAATGCCTAGAATAAGATAAAATGATAGGGTAATGTATTGGGGCTCAGCTCAGCATATTATAGCGTGTTGGCTAGCAGTGGAATCTAAGTCTATTATCTAAGCCTATTAAAAAGTTTAGATAAGTATCTAGCTGTATTAAATAGCAAGCGATATTTCAGGATTAACCATTTGCTACAGTTGTGCTAGGCAAACTCCTTTAATAGTTGGAAAAACAGAATAGTTTATAGAATAGCGACAATCGATAGCATCGTTTTAGTAACTATTAAATAACTAGGTATTTAATAACTAAGTATTTAATAGCTAGGGGCCTGTAATTTGATATAGTCGATTTTCAAGTTGAGCATGTGTTTATACTATAAAGACTCGCGCTATATTGATAAAGATAAGGCAACAGAGATCGATAGAGGGATGAATAAAGATAAAGCCTAATACCCAAGATATTTGCTCAAATAATCAGCGTCAAAAATTAACGGTCATCTATTGACGATTTCAAACCAAGTAATAATAATAGGCCGAATGAGTAACGTAAGTACAGACATATAAAACAACTAAAAATAAATAAAATCAACTAGTTAAGCATTTATATAAATAATGAAAATTAATTAATAAGCCCAGCCATTTCAGCCGCCCGTAGTTTATAGGGTGCTAATGGGATGCAAGTAAGCTTTAACCTACAACATGCGACAATGATAAGAAATGAAAGGATTTAATAAAGCGCGGGGGTTCGCCTGTCTAATTACCAAGAGAAAACTAGCCCACACAAGAAAATACGCCACTAATGTAGCATATACTTTTGCTCTCCGTGGTTACCCACCAACACAAGTAGTTTTCACTGGAGTATAGCTGTGGTTGTTATGTATAGTCAGAAACAGCTCTCACCGTTTTACGTTTTTGACAACTCACTAACAATTATACCAGGCCGCTTCACCCGCTCTAGAACTGTTATTCAAGCGCTTTATTGGTCAAAGGTAAATAAGAAGTTGAATAAATGGATAGACGGATTATTCAACTCAGTTAATGCCAAGAAACCTGCTCTAAGCATCTCGCTATTGGCTGGTTTATAGCTAATTTATTACTCAATGGGAGAGTAGCTATGTCATTAAAAAGAATTTTTACGCTAGTATTGTTATTGTCTCTAGCAAGCAATAGCTATTCTAATCAATCACCGAATCAACCACAGGACCAATCACAGTCACTCGCTGATCAATCTCAACTAAGACACTGGCAGCCCCCTATTATACTAGCGGGTAATGGCGACCCTAAACAAGCTATCGTCAACCTTAATAAACTAGTCGATCTACAAAAAGTAGTAACGCGAAACTCCAAGTTTGACGAGCAAACTCAACAGTTTATTGACGACCTCTGGAGTTCATTCGAGCGATTTAAGTTAAAGAAGTTTTATAAATTATTGCCCGAAGAAAACCAAGATTGGCGACAAATACATATCTATGGAGCCCGTCATGATAATGTCTATCTACTGGGCGCAGACAAAAGTATTATTGGCACCCCTAGTGAGCTTAATGAGTTTGGTGACTTAAGGGTTGGAGTAAAGGCCAAAAAGCTACCTAAAAAATCAAGACATAACACTATCTATCACTTAGATGCGGAGCTTGATGCTGCAGTAGGAATGATAGATTTTGAAGGGCCGCGTAAGGCGTTAGGTGACGTTCTGGCACAACTTGGCACCATAGATAGAGACTTTCATGCTAGCGATTACCGAGAAAGGACTAAGCAAGCAAATCCTCTGCTAGAGCAAGAAGATGTCGATGTGATTGCTCCCTTGTGGGCAGCCTACCCCAGTACGGGCGAGTTGCTAGCGCAGATGGGCCAGATTGAAGAGCTGATCGTTAAAGACCATGAAGGTCCCCATCACTTACCTTATCGCGAAGTACATTTATCACTTCTATTGGAACCGGAAAGATTTAGAGAGTTTCATCCCAATATTGCTAAGCGGTCAGAAAAGTTGGGGAAAATCCTGAAGTTTACCTTAGAAATATTTGACGAAGATGGCCGTCTAGCGCAAATTAAGCTAGATAGCGATGCCTTACGCCTAGAGTTCCATTTGTTAGTTAACGAATTGGGCATCGTTCCAGTGAAAGATGGTAAAGCCCTCGTTTCCAAAGTACATACCCTGAACGAGCCGAACTTCGGATTAACAGCCAACATAGATGCACAGATCGAGTTATTGGGCATGATATATCATGTAGATAATATTGGCGCCGATGTTAAGTACCAGCAAATTTCTAAGAAGTCTAAATTAACTGTCAATGTCACCGGTATACCAGAAATAGCTGTGGGAGGGGCTGCTCTCGGATTCTTGCCGACGCCAGTATTAGATTTCTTCCTGCCTACTAATGTGGATGAATTGATTTACGAGTTTTTTAGGGTGGCCTGTAAAGGTAATGATGGCGAAGGCATTGTTTTTACCGCAGATCTAGAAGAAAAGCCTGAACTTAACACGTCAAATCTAAATCTACACCTATCTTCTGAAACCAAAAGTAATTTCTTCGTCAGCCTCGCGATGGGTATTATTAACCAACGCATTATACCCGATAGCGCAACTACAGAAGACATAAAGAACTTCGCCGATCGATTACAAGTGGCTTTTAGAAAAGACATTAATAATTTCACTGGGCTTGTCGCCCGTATAGAAGAAGAAAACGCGAGACTGTTATCTGAGGCCACAGCTAAGACCAGATAACTAAAATAAGACAGCCCCCTACTAGGACCAAATATTAGGAGAACTAAAGTAGTTTAAAACAATCAGCTAGTTCAAGCAACAACCAAAAAACTTTCACACTGTGAGGCTATTTGGAGATAGCATTGGTTAAATTAACAACCAGCACTATACAATGATACTCCAAACAATGATACTCCGATGCTGCAGCTCTTTTACCTGCTACTTGCCTTAATAGCCTACCACCTTATGCTCAACAAGAACGATGATAGTCAGACAACGAGTCAGACCTATAAGCCCCTATCTTACTGACCTCTTTTTAAACCGCACATACTTTATATCCGATAAAAATACGTTAGAGTCATTTAAGGTATATAGTATATAGTAAAACTATTGGCGTACATTATTCGGTGTTTATAAATCACACATTTTTAATGTACTGTTTGTCTCCTACAGAAGTAACTGTTATAAATACTACGCTTTTTTGTATGATGGCTGTGTAATAAATGCGACATATCATTCATTTCATTGTATTTTGTATTGTTAACGCATCCAACTTGGCTCACGCAGATAAAGATATATGTCAACGATGCCATTAACAGAAAATAACGCAGATAATAGTAGCGGCCTGGAAGATCTGTTCCACCGTTTAAGGCCCGAGCTGCACCGCTTTGTAATGAGAAAAATTAGTAATGCGCAAGATGCAGATGACGTGATTCAACAGGTTTATCTTGAAATAGCCAATCTGGATGATGTGGGTCGTTATGAGATTCGTGATATGCGAAGCTATTTGTTTGGTATAGCAAATAATATGGCTCTGACCCATATCCGAAAACAAGCAAGACACGATAGCCGTTTCATGTCTGATACCGGCATCGAAGATAACCGGCAATCAGGATCTGCGCCTGATGAAATTATCGCGTCTAAACAGCGGCTTGCTCGTCTCCAACAAACCATCGAGCGAATGCCAGCTAAGCGAAGACAAATCTTTATGCTATATCGATTCAGCGGTATGAACATTGCTGCTATTGCAACTGAACTGGATATGAGTCACGCGGCGGTAGAAAAAAATGTAGTGCGAGCACTGGCGTATCTCCGTGACGCCTTTAGCGGGGAAGAAGTATAATGTCCATTGATGACGAAAAATTCAAACAATATGAGCAAGAAGCGCAAGCTCTAGTTGATGAGCGAGAAGCTTATCTAGCTGCAGTCGAGAAAGGACAAAAGCCGCCAGCTAATCCGCTGGACGATGATTCCGTGATGGCCGAGTTGTGGGATGAGTTGGCGTTATTAGATACCTCTGCTTTTAGCGATTCATCTATCGATAAAGCACAGCAACCCCGTGACGATGAATCACCCCAGGTTTTGGCTGACCAGCCTCAGGTCCATGGCAATACCCCAGAAGACGTGGCCGCCATCGATTTAGTGGTCAATGCCGAAAAAGTCCGCTGGTTTAAGTCTCCTACGGTTTATGCCATGGCGGCAACCATTCTGGGCTTTGCCATGTTGATACCGGCCTATTTAGGTGTGCCAACTACTTACCAGGTTGCTAAGGGTAGTTCGAAAACCGTGGTATTGAAAGATGGTTCAGAAATCTTACTGG
>JANQMK010000091.1 GCA_028280085.1 Pseudomonadales bacterium | reverse complement strand
ACTCGCTTAATAACATCTTCACTGGTACCAATGGCAGAAAATGTAAAAGTTGTCTCTTTGTTTGCTGCATTTCGAATCCTTGTCGTCGTTGTCTTGTATTCAAGAATTTCCATACGGTCAGCACCGCCAGCATGCTCAGATAAAATCGCCCACCCTTGGTCATTATAGGCATAGGTCGCATAACGATTGCCCCGTTCATCCGTAATGCCAGTTAAGTGATGGGGGTAAAGCCGATCTGTACTATCACCATCTTGGTTAATATCTTCAATATCAAGATGAGGGTCTTCATAATGGTATTGTTTTCTAGGATTATCCTCGCTGTTATTCGGTGTGGCGTCAGGGTAAATAACAAATTCCAGATTACCCAGCAGATCATATTGATAGGTTAATTCTCGATTGCCCGGCAATTGTATTGACGAGATTTTGCCGGCATTAGGGCCGCTGCTATAGTAGCTATAAGTCAGTTGACGACCAAAGTCGTCACTCACAGATAATAAACGCCCTGTGGTATCGATATCATAACGATGCTTGATGCCCTCGCGGCTTGTTGTCCACCATAAATATGCTCTCGTTTCACCTGTGGCATTGTATTCATCTAAATCGACTCTGTAGACTTCTTCAACACCACTACTAGTAATATACTGAAATATTGCTTGTCCATTAAAGTCAAATATATCCAGTACCGCCTTAGTGCCATGACTAATGGGGTCAAAGTCACCCGCAGCGTTCAACCAATATCTTACTTTATCGCCATTGGGGCGCACCACCGTCATACGCTCTTGGCCAGCTGCTAGAAACTGCGCATGAATATATTGCGTACCAACACCAGACCATTGCTTGCCAAAGTTATCAAAGGTGAATCTATCAGAAGAGCTATAATTGCGGGTTACGGTCAGAGGATATTGCCCTCCACCACGATAGTCAGACTCCGTATGCGTTTTGGTTCCCGATAATAGCTCGATTGGATTGCCGGCTGAGGTACAGCTTTTTGCATCGCGGCAGTGGTCACCACATTTTTGTACATCAGCACACCCTAAATTACTTTCTGTCGCAATAAGACATACGGATCGACACGCTTCATGAGATAATTCAAGCCAGGAAGGGTCAGGAGGAGAACGCCAAACACAGCCAAAACGGTCCTTAGCATACCCGGTGTTAGACAACAAAAACAATATTGCCAACGAAGCAAAAAGCATTGTATATTTTGATACACCACTTCTAGCATCATTGTTATTTTTCTTTGGTTGAACTGTCACTGGCTGATAGAATTGATGTGTTACCAAATCCAACATAAACTGCTCTCCATCATATTTTTATTGTTGCTATTCATTTTTCTCAATCAATCATATTACTTTTTCTAACATTCCATCCCTAGTAACCCATATCAGAAGTAGTGCCATCGAGTGATAGATATGAAAATGCCGAAGGTCTACATGCCAACTTAGACCAACGGTTATTTATTTACCCGCATACACCGTACCCGGCTGAGGCGTCAGAATAAAACCACTATAATTTCCATTCTTATCAAACCCGTATCCAACTATTTTTCCATGATCATTAATATTAAGCACTTCTAAAAATCGTTGCCAGCCATCTGTAGAGACCAATTTACTCAAGGGCTGTAAACCGTTACTCTCGGTATGAATATAGTTCATATTGCTATCAGTAATTATTGTTACACCATTATCATTAACCTTCATCCATGACGGCTCGTTCAAAACCCCTAAGTCAATTAATTCTTGGGTAGCCAAGTTATATTTAAAGCCGTGGTATTGCTCAGCTTCATCAAGGTAACTGCCAACACAATATCGTTTTCATTAATCCCCATTGGCATATTCAGTGTTAATTGACCCGCGCTAAGTAGAAAAAATTCACCATTGTAGCGAACAAAGCCTGCCTGCGGAGGATGATTAAATGACGACTGACAATAGCCAATAACAGTGCCATTATCATTGATATCGGCAGGATACACATTAGTGTTTTCACCACAAATATTTATCTTAATAAGCTGGCCACTTTCATAGATAATGCCCTCTTCACCAAAATCGAGTATACCAACGGCTGTACCCTGCGAATTGACACCATAAAAGGTACTACCAGAATACTGACTAAGGTCAACTAAATCAGGTAAATAACTCAGATTACCAGCATCATTTAAATAGGCATGAGGGAAACCACCACCAACGATAATGCCGTTTGCACTTATATCCCATGGAAACTCTAATAAATCAGGGCGAGCAACTAACTCACCACCTTCAACAATGAACACACCACCAAACCCTGCGCTTACTCCCACGATAGTATCACTGTTATTGATAGCAAAAGGTTTAAAAACTGCACCGCTTGCCAAATTTTCATCTCTTATCGATTCAATCTCATATACTGGCGTTTCAATTGTCGGATTCTCACACCCTCCTGCGAGGAGTAAAATTCCCATCAAAACGACATAAGATGCAAAACCAAAAGATTGCCGTATCGTCTTTGCTACTCCCTAAAGGACCACATAATGTGTTATTATTTTTCAGCATCTCGTTATATTTTGCAAAATGCAATCATTAAAGAGAGCAATCTATGCAACAGTTAGGTTTCTTTCATTCACCTGAAAAATAAACTGTGCACGGATAAATTATTGACCTCCGCCGCTTTATCGGTTGCTGTTACAATCCGATAAAACGAGAGGCCTAAGTAAGTACTTATCTGCTAAGTCGAGCAGCAGTAGACGAGAGCATAACGAGGGATCGACTGGTTCCTGCTGCAAAGCATCCACATGCGCCAATATTTTCTTGATCACAATTGGATCTTCTATACACGCGATAATTCTCACTGAACCACCGCACCGACTACAGGTCGTCACATCAATGTTGAAGACGCGCTTGAGTCTCTCGGCCCAGGTCATGCTGTATTCCGTGACCACTTTTTCAGTTTTATTGGGCGTCACCCCACCCTTCCCACGTTTTGCCGGGGTCACCTTGCCCCTGAGGGGAAAGAACACCCTGAATACGGATAAAGTTTCCCATCCCCCAATTGTTAGCCTAGACAGATAAGACCATACCATTCTCAGTTGAAGTTTGTGTATGGGTTTTAGCTTTAAGTGAACCAAAGAAACATGAGAAGGGTTCAAACCATAAGAAGATCGAACGATATTAGGATTCTAAAGCGTCTCTCTTACTAGCTCATTTGCGAGAGCCATATCGATCTTTCCCCAACCAAAAACAGAATCTCTTTCGCCTTTTTCAAGAAAGCTACTGGAAGCACGTACCAGTATATCAATGATTTGTTCTCGATTTAACGTTGGATTTACTGACCATAGCATACCAATCATACTCGCGGTCATCGCTGTTGCCCGAGAAGAGTGAGGACTAGCATCCACCACAAAGTCAATGGCTTTACCACCATGAGAGGTAGCCCCTAATTGAAATACTCCGCCAGTATTTTCTGTGTCATCAATACCGGTAGCACTAATCGTTGACGGCAAATTAGCAGGAAAAACCACCCCCAAAATACGGCTCAAACTGGGGGTTGAACTACCAGCCGCAGCCACAATTATTTTATCCCGACTGTTAAAGTAGTCGATGGCGCGTTTGACTGAATGGGAATAAAAGATACTGCCCAAGGGCACGCTGGCAACTCTTATCTCAGGGTTATTCGCAACGGCAAGAATACCACGTACCAAGCCTCGGAAATGGCTGGGATAAATCAAATAGTCAGAAGATGTCGCCCGAACACTTAATATATTGATATGCGGTGCAATATGTAAAATCTCCTTAGCTTGTCGAGTACCGTGGCCAATAGCACCGGAGAGTAACGGATTATTCCTACTAATACCGAACAGTTCGTCAATAACAACTTGCACATCAAACGGCCTGGGGTGCACACCATCATTTTTACGTCCCGCCAACCGAGTAGCGAAGGTACTATAGTAACCCTCCATCTTAAAAAAACCCTTACCGCGGTCAAGATAATCGACCGCTTCAGGCAATATACCATTATCTATGATAGCAATACCCAAGTTATCATCACCAAAATACTGATAGTCGTTATAGACATGATCCAAGCCATGACGCCGCATACGTATGGCCGTCTCTTCATCTATCAGCTCCATATATTGGTCATAGCTTACGGATGAAGTGAGCGGGTCATAAAGACTGGGATGAGGCAGTTCATCCATAGCAGGAAGCTCGGCAGCTGTTGCGATAATAGTGTCATTGTTATTTAATCTGGTAGCCACTTCTCGATCGGCAAGTAGTTCATTGTCACAAGTATGGCTAACCTGCCTGGCGCCGGGTTCGTGCTCTGCAGTTTGCGTATTCAACTCATAGGCAATATCAACGAAATCAACTATATCTAAACCACGGATTTCCTTTATGTATTGACATTCAGTCGATATGGTCATCAAACCCAAGATAAGATCTTTAGTCACTTCCACAATGGTGCCGCCAGATAGCGCTGTAAGTTCTTTACTAAGAGCCATCGCCGCGGCAGCGTAATCAGCATGCCCTTCGGATAAAGCAATACCAAGGGTCAGCAATCCATCGCCATGTTTTAGCGCATCACATATCATGTCACTATCAAACTGATTCCAGTCGAAGGGTCTACCCTGTTGTAAAATATTGTTTTTGATACGGACATCAAAAGCATCACGCGCTCTGCGCTCAGCAATTGTTTTAGCTTTAAACGGTTGTTCAGCAACACCATCACTGTTTAGCTCATCACAATGCTCTTTTTGTTCAATACTGGGTGAGTCATCGATAATGTCGAAGTCAGTGGTGCGAGGTAGTTGGTGGGTGTCGGCAATACTGACCAGCATCTCATTTGGTTGCTGGCTATGCTGGACATCTTGATTCGCCTTTTGAGCAGCGTCATTGTACTTACAAGCACCTACACTAAGACAACAAGAAAGAAAAAAAATATATCGATAAGCATTCAAAACGACTTTGCTCCGACAAAAACCTGTACTAATTAAAATAGAATTAATTAAGTTACTTTAATTACCGTAGTACTTTAATGAATATAGTACTTTAATGGACATAGTACCTTAATGAATATAGTACCGTAATAACCATAGTACTTTAGTTACCATGACAGACACATTAATTCTGAAAGTAAGTGGCCACTTTAGAATTGCGGGCTGGCAAGGCATAGCTGCAGCATTGATTTTTATAGATTTCTCGACGATTCATATCATTCTTATTAGCTTCGTCAGTATTACTATTTAGCTTCGTTAGTATTACTATGCCATGCCTGACAATAACAGCCAACTATATATGACAGACCAGTAAATATAACCAACCTGTAAAGTTCGTTGCCGACAATCGTGGACTGTGGTCAATTGAGGATAATAAACGCTCTGTTGAGAAAGATCTAGCCCCAAAATAAAACCCTAGAATTTATAAGCTAGGGAACTACAACTCAATTTCAGGTACAAAGAAAGGTTCGCCCGCAGCCTTTTCTCGCAACGATCTATCGAGTTCAGGATCTTCAACCTGAATATAACTGTGAATCCTTTCACTCATCAATGGGATAATTTTCCATTTTCCATTTTCGGGACAACGGACCGACGGTTCTTCTTTAAACCATTTCATAACCGCCTCAACATCTCTGGTCGCAACGACTTTTTTTACCTCAGATTTATCAACAAACTTAAGGTAAGATAGCGCAACTAACCATTCCTTTTGTTGGCTCGTCATCCAGCGCGTAATACGCTCAAAATATTTTTGCAAAGACTTAGCCGATTGACTCGACGCCATCACTTCGAAATCCATTAAGTAGGGATAGCGTTTGGTTCGCTGGATAATCTCAACAACCTTTCTCTCGTTAGTAATACCTTGATTCATTAAATACTGTTTGGCTTCATCATTTGAGAAAGGTCCAAGACTAATATTTTTCACATTAGTTTCGGGAAAATCATCTATGGCATCTCTCGTTACCAATAGCAACTTCAAATTAATTTTATAGCTTTCAAGAAATGGAATCAGATGCTGCTCGAAGAATATTCGTAAAAACCGAGATAGATATTCGTAGTTGTCGATAATCAGCACGCCGCCATTAAAGCGTTTGCGCCCCCAAAAACCGTGGCGACCTTCTAGTACTTTCTTAAAATCTTGGGCAATAGATTCCGCCAGTAAATCCCAGCGCTCGGTGAAATTCTTAATGCTTGAAAAATTGTTATCTCGCAGAATTTTTCCCACTTTGCTCTCAACAGAGCTACGCACACGATCATCAATAATCACACCTGAATCTAGCGTTTCGGTCTGAGACATAATCAATAAATCTGCCAATCGCATCGACAGATAGTTACTCAGATCAGTCACCTTTTTCGTTTCAAGGTCGATGTCTTTATCAAACGTTTCTGCCACAAGATCATCGAAACGATCGATCAAATCCCGCGCCTTGCGCAGTTGTGGAAACTTACTATTGTTGATACCAGCTAACTTCATACTCGTTAACAAGTCACTGGTCATCACATCAGTCAATTTGACGATAACATGATTATCAATCTCTTTTTTCGTACCCTTTATGTAAACAGAGAGAATGTCATCTTCGTTCAAGCTTGACCTGACTGTTCTAATCAAGCTGGTCTTACCCGTGCCGCCCGGGCCATGAACAACCACCACAGCAAACCCAGACTTTTTTAATGCTTTTTCAATCGCTATTTTTTCTTTGCGTATTACTAAGCTTTCTTCATCCATGGCGTTATATCATTCCAGTCAGTGGCAGTTATTAGAAAAACAGTGACGGCGCTGTTACCGTTGTCGCATTACATTGTGATTATTGTTTGTTCAGAACTTATAAATAATCGCCCATTGTTAGATATCGGCGATTAGATACAATTTTAGACAAACTGAAGAATTACGCCACTGTTAATTATTCTATTTATTAGGCTCTTGTTACTAGATTCTAGCGCACCTCTGACGAATAGTCGCCAACTATTCGTTCTCCCGCTGACGTTTACCTATCAGATACGCATCAATAACGGAATAAAACCAGCCGGCAACCATCACCACCAGTGACAGCAATGTTCCGCTAATCTGACCAGAAGAGTCACCACCGGTTGGAACACTGTTACGGATTGATGCATCCACAGCGACACTTACCGCTACTGGATCAGTAACACTGTTTTGGATACCCGATTCAAGCAAGCTCTGTTGCACTTGCGTGACTATTTGTATGATAAAATACAGTAAGCTAAGGGATACAACTACTATTATTATCGCACCCTTACGTCTCTGCTTAAGACTAAGCTGTCCTAGACCAGGATACACTAAACCCGATAGCAAAACTGCTTTTAGTGGGGTCGCCATATTACCACCTGCCTAAATCCTTTTAACAAATGCTAGGGCCCCTTTGAATACATCCTCTATAATGCAGGCATATCGAGAAAGATGGTGTATTCCCGTAACAACAACCCCTTTGGCGACTGCATACGGAGAATAAAATTTAAGTAGGGTTCCACTATCGGTTTGACCGTAAACACCTGGATATAGGGTTCTCCATGCTTAGGTACGATGACGTTAAAACGAAGGGATAGTAACAACTGTGTGCGATCAATGCCTGCCCGCAAAAACTCTTCTTCGTCTGCTAACGATACCTGTATCTCACCTTCTACTAACGGGCCTATATTTTTCAATCCGATTTGCGCGTCCAGCGGCTGATACAGTGCGGAGCGTAATGAGAGTTCCGAGAAGCTAAGAGAGTAGGTTGGCAAGGACACAAATAGCCCGAATGTAGCCCACAGCGTTATAGCAAAATACCTAAACATGTTAATGACCCAAAAAACATAACCACAATATTTATAGTATAGAAGTATAGTTTAACTTCGCACTGGTATTTTATTACACTTACTTATTACATCTATTATTCCTATTTCGCCTATGGCAGCAAACAGTGCTTAAAATCCTGGGCTTAAAGTCGCCGTTTATGTTTATCTCTCCCACCTATCTTATTTCCTTATTTAATAATCAGGACAAACTATCTTTAGCTTCGCTCAACCTCGTTAACGTGCTCTCCCCCAATCCGCCCAATTTTGCGTGACGCCTTTTTCAAAACAAGGCGCTAACGTTGAAAGTGAATATGCCAATTGGCAATAATTTGCTGTAATTGTTCAAGCCCTGCTGTCAACGCAGCGGGGCCCGGTTGCAATATATAAGGTGATTTAATTTCATAGAGGTGATTGTGCTTTACGGCATTAACAGTACACCAACCATTGCGCCCTTGTACCTGCTCTGGTCTAAATTTTCTACCACACCAGGAGCCAATGATAATATCTGGATTGCGCCGGACTACCTCCATCGAATCAGCTAAAATCCTATTTTTTGCTAAGGGTTGGCATGCATTTTCTGGGAAACACTCTCTACCACCAGCTATTTCTATTAATTCAGACACCCACTGTATGCCAGAAATAAGGGGATCGTACCACTCTTCGAAATATACTAACGGTCGACATGAATTGACCGCAGCCGCGAGTTTGACGGCTTCAAGCTTGGCTTCAATAGTGGCAAGCCAAGACTGCGCTCTATCGCCTGCGCCCACCATGGCGCCCAACTGTTGAATCATATTTAAAATATCATTGACTGAGCGCTGATTAAAAACACGAACATCAACCCCC
>JANQMK010000083.1 GCA_028280085.1 Pseudomonadales bacterium | reverse complement strand
CCGCCTCACCCATGGCCATGCGACCAAAACCCAAGCATGTAACACCATCAACATCCTTTGCGAGATCAATCGCATCAAAACACGCTCGCTCGTCAATTTGGCTTGGCACAGGGTGTTGCAACAAAATACCGTGAACATCGGGATTACTATTCAGTTCGCCAATCTTATCCAATAACTCTTGGGTACTGGTGTGTTCAGGCATCTCGATCTTCAGCGACTCCATACCGACCCGCGTACAAGCATTGCCTTTCATTTTAACATAAGTGGCCGAGGCCGGGTCGTTTCCCACCAAAATTGTCGCCAGAATCGGCGTATGCCCCGTGCGCTCCTTCAACTGACTAACACGAGCACTAAGCTCTGCTTCAGTTTCCACGGCAAGTGCCTTGCCATCTAAAATCTTTGCTGACATAAGTCTACCCACTCATAAACGAAAAACGTTATTTCTGGACGGTATTGTCGCACGGGTCATTAAGTACGGAAAGCTCTTTTCGGCACTTTCAACTAATCGCAAGCTTGCCGCCCCAGTTCAGGGAACAAAGAATACAATTAAACAACGTTAAAAAGCTTAACTCAGTCAGAAAGAGCAAAATTCGATCAATTCAGTTGTCTTACGTCATCTGAACTATGTCAGTTACCTAATGGACACATAAATAGCTTGGCTCTTCATCAATTTAGACATATAACGACCATGCAATTTACTAGAGGGTTCCTATACTGAAAAGACATGCTAAACACAATAATCGATTTAACGCCCGGTAAATGTTGGCATTATGTAGTAGCCTAACAACGGACCCGGCATCAGATGAAACCAATGCCTAACGCAATTAACGCCGATACCAGGTATCAATTATCATTTACATGCTGCTACCAACTATTAGTAGTACCCATCATACTAGCTATCATTCTCTTTCCCCCCAATCTTTATGCCGACAACGTGGATCAGCTAAAGTCTGAGGTTGAGATTCTTAAAACAGAGATAGAAAAACTTAAACAGAAAACCGAAAGAAAAACAAAATCCTTAAGTGAACGCGTCAACAATATGAGAGAAATGTACCGCATTCACGGTTTTATTACGGCCGCCATGGCAACAAGAGACAGTGAAGCGGTCAGTGCGGGTATCTCAAACGAAAGTATTACAACCCAAGCTGATAGTATTCTAGGTTTACAACTAGAGCTAGATATAAACCGCAAAGCGAGAGCGACTATTCAGCTTGTATCAGAAGGACTAAAAGAGCATAACACAGCAACTGAATGGGCCTATATTACCTATGACCTTAATAAGCGATTCGATCTACGCGGTGGTAGAATCCGACAACCGCTTTATATGCTATCGGAATCTCTTAAGGTAAGGTACACCTACCCTTGGGTTCGGCCGCCCTTGGAGGTCTATAACCTCGATTCTAACAATGCTGAACTGTTTGACGTCATATACCGCAATAATCTTGGCAACAATATTCAATTAAAAGCCCAAGCCTATATCGGTCGCATCGCGGGCACTCAAAAAATACTTGAATCTACACTCGATTTCGCCAGTGATAATACATTTGGCTTTAGACTAGAGGCTTCAAGTAGCAACCTACTTTATGTTATGGGCGTTCATAGAAGCAAGCTGTCCTATGACAGCGACGCATTTAGAGCGGTAGACGAACAGTTTTTAAACTTAGGCATTGATACAATCAGTGCCAAAAAAGCCAGTGCTTATTACTATAACTTAGGTGCTATGTATAATGACGGGGTTTACCAAGTGTATGCAGAAGCAGTAAAAATTGGTTTCGATCGCTCTTTACTACCACGACCCTACGGTGGTTATATCTCTTTCGCTCGCTCATATGGAGCTTGGCAGCCCTTTATCGTGCTGGGAAAAGCTAACACGCCTTCTGACAGGTTCGATAGCGCACTGAATGTGATTCAACAGGATGCTCCTTTACTAGCCCCGTTAGCGGAACGGTTTTTTAATAGCATCAGCTCAAAACAAAAAACCGTTTCTGTTGGCGTCAGATGGGACGTAATGAGAGGTCTAGCAGTAAAAATGCAAATTGATCGCTCAAGTGGTTTCGGTAGTACTAACGGCCTTAATTTTACTCCCCTTGATGAATTTGGTTTGCCAACGGGATTAAGAGATGACCATATATTTAACTACAGCTTGTCCATGGACGCCGTATTTTGAGGGACAAGTGATGAACATCAGAAAAGCATTACAAATATCCGCTATTTTGCTCCTGCAATCCATAGCTAATATCAGCTATGGTGACATTGCCGTAATCGTTAACAAGCAACTCGGCATTACACAGCTAACGCAGATACAAGTGGCGGATATCTTCTTGGACAAGACTAATGTATTTCCTAATCAAGCTGAAACCTTGCCAATAGTGGTCCCTCCCGATTCCGCGCTCTATCAAGAATTTATTCGGCGAGTAGTAAAAAGAACACCCGTTCAACTAGACGCATACTGGGCCCGGCTTATTTTCACTGGCAAGGGCTCTCCTCCAAAAACCGTTGATTCCAGTGAAGAAGTATTAGACTATGTAATCGAAAACGAGAATGCTATTGGTTATATCGACCTGCAAGATGTTAACGACCAAGTTAAGGTTGTCTTTATTCTCCAGTAGTTAACTAACCCTAGCAATAAACCCCATTAATTTACCCCAAGCCATTAAACTACTATCAAGCTCGGCACCATCAAGCCGAGCTGTCCATATCTGCCCCATACATATTAAGATATTGTGTAAGAGCCAGTCATCGTAAAAAGCGCCTATATAATATAAGCACCTATATATCAGTACTTATATTTCAGCAGCCTGCAAAGAAATAGTTTTCTTCATTAACCTTTCGAATCGCACCCTATTCTTAGGTGAAAGGCCCAGGTAGATTCTGACAAAGCCTTCTGAGTCTAAGGCGATTGCATCTTCCAGCATATCGTCACTACTAAGTTGCTCAACAGATTCACCAGCGGCAATCGCTGCAACACGTTCGCGCAGCCGATAAACCATATATGACGGAAGTTGGAAATTATCAATAAACTCCTTAGCTTCTCGCCATTTTACCCTATCTGCCTTACCTAATAAGTCGATACTATTGTCAGCCTGAATTTGAATTGATGGAATACCGACGAGTGTTTTATCTTTTATTTTTTTCTTTTTCACGCTACGAACTTCTTTAGCAGGTTTACTTTTTAGTGGTTGATCCAAACCATCAGTCAAATTTTCCTGATTTTCGGCAGCCAAGCTGGTGGCGCCCACAACGTTTAAAACGAGAAACACTATTGTTAAATACTTCATTTTTCTATCTCCAAATCTCTCTCTACTCTTCAATGATGATATTCGCTTGAAAACGGCCCTAGTTGTTACTTCGAATACCAACCCATTCTGAGTGGTACTCAACATCCAAATGGGTATTAAAGCTAAACCCTGGTGCAATAAAACCGCAGTTATAAATACTCCAAAGTTCGGACGTACCCACTAAGCCAGTCGAACCGATATAACCAAAAGCATTGCCATCAATGCGGGTTAAACTGCAAAGATTGGGAGAATTCTCAAATAGAGGTACAGCGACCTGTGTATATGCATTTCCACCAACAGCCTTCCAACCAGCCTCATCTGGCTGGATAAGATTCTTAAACCAACTATCATTATGTAGGCTTTTCACCGACTTAGTCATACCATTAGGGTAAGTGTAAGTGACAGTACCTCTCGTATTTTTTAATAACATGTCCCAAAAGCTACGAAAATTCCAGTCGACACTAATACTGGTGGGTATACTCGGCAATTTCGCTGCAATCCTACTCTCAACCTCATCGGCAATAGCATCACCAAACGTTCTATCATCAATAGTAACTATAGAACCTACCTCTTCTGGTATAGTTTCGCCATCGTCATGATCCCAACAATCAGGTATATAATGTATGTTCGCAGCTTTGATACGGACATAAGCTAATTTGCATTGCTCATCAACAAAATCAACGATTGTCTGCCTGGCACCAGCAGTAAGTCGAAAAGATTCACCGTCACAAGTCATCGGCGTGACAAATGACGGAAGATAAAATCGACTAGTACTACCACTTATTGTGAATTCAACGGACGCAGAATTCAGTTTAAAATAATGAGGTGAACCGCCATCATTCCCCACCGGCGCCTTGAAGCCAACAACTTGTTCCGCACACGACAGCACTGCTTCGCCGGGTGCAATATCTTCATCGTTATAGTGAGCATAAGCTGCAATGGGAATTAGCCATTGCAATAACAAAGTGATGTTTATATTCCGTGAAAAATTCATATTTATTACCTAGCCAACTGTTAATTTATGTAACCATGGTAGGAGAATGCCAACTAGCACTTCTACCGTTAGTTTCTTTATCGGCACTAGTGAAAAGTAGTTGAAAGCAATATGAGAATAGTTACTCATAAGCCCCATATTTCGGCAGCTTCAATAGGTAATAAATTTGGTAACATGGCAATTAAAAACTAACGCCAGTCGAATCTAATATTATATATTAGGGGGATATCTAAAAATAAATAGAAAATGCAATCTTAAAAAGCGGATTAAAATTGAAGAATGATATAAACATCAATAACCGGAAATTTATATTATTATTTACCTATATAAAAAAATAGAAAAATAATAAAAAATATAGACAAAGATCAAAAATGGGAATAATTGCAGTTTAAACAATTTGTAATAGCCGATATACCGACTAATGCAACTTAGTTAATATCTACAGCAAACTGTTTTAACAACTCAATAGGTACTATATCCAACGCGCTCTTATGAGTACCGCTAAGATAAACTTTCGGCGCCATCCCTTTATTATATGCTTCTAACCAGCGAGAAGCACAGAGACACCAACGATTACCCGGCTTTAAACCCGGAAAGTTATAATCTGGCATAGGTGTAGATAAATCATTGCCCGCAAAGCGAGAATATTCCAAAAATTCTTTTGTGACTTCAACACATACCGTGTGGGAACCTCTATCTTCTACACAAGTATTGCAGCATCCATCTCGATAAAAACCCGTAACCGGGTCCACACTACAAGGCTGTAGCACTTCCCCGAAAACATTAATTGACTCTTCTTTCTTAAATGGTTCCATGGCCTGTATCCAGCTTTATTAGACTATAATCTATTACTTATGGTCTAAACTAACAATCTATTACTTGCGACCTATTACTTACGATCTATTACTTACGATCTATTACTTAGGGTCTGTTATCTATGATACAAACAAAAAACGTTAATAGCTTAAAACAACTTATTCAAACGAACAGCAATTCTATTTAATACCGCCATTAAACTCAAAATCTAACTCGTCCGGAGTAACTCGGATAGCCGAACAAACAACGGGAATACGGATATTACCGGCAAAATCAGTTGCGCGGTGAGGAGTATTATACTCCCAAACTATCTCTTTATCACGATTGACTTCAAATATACGCCCACCGGAGGATTCAGTGATTAATGTGTTCCCATTAGTTAATCGCTGTTGAGCCGAACGCACGGCACTATAGAAAGGACTTGCTTTATCACCACTATAGTGCCAGACTATTTCGCTTGTTGTTGGGTTAAATTCTAATATGCGAGAACTTCCCAATTCTAACCCACCATTATTATCAAACAATAACATGTTACCATTGGGTAAAAAATCCGGGTCATGTTGTCGTTTCCAGCTTCCAAGCTTCAACCAGGTAAATTCCTCTTTTTCTAAATCAATCACACCAATAGCATCAAATTCCCGCATAGATACTAATACTTGACCCTCTGAAACAAAATCAAACTGCTCGGCAATTTCATCAGTGACGTAGTCAATAGAGTTGGTATGAAGATGATCACCGTTATCTTTGCTCAAAATGATCTCTGAGGTTTCATGAAGAATCTTATTATATTTAGAGCCATACAACGATTGCATCACAGATACGCGCTTAACTTCCTCCCCTTGAGGATTCAACACCACAACATAATCATCAATATAAGGCTCGGAAAGCGAATACACATCTGGCGGTAAAGACTGTACTATTTCGTGCCCCAGCGTATATATATTTCCAGCTTCATCGATATCCATATCGTGATGTACACGCCCCATATACTTCCAGATAACATTCGAATCTTTATCCATGCGGACCATGGCGTACCCCCAAGGGGTCTGGCCGTATCCGGCATAGATTGCTAAAAGATCTCCGTTAGGAAACACCCTAGCATTGCGCATATAAATCAAGATACTAGGCACAGGGTTTTGTTCAACGGCTGTTTCATCCCAAAAATCTCTAAACGGCAAATGCCATTCATGAACTACCGTACCCTGCATATCAACGAGAAAAGCCGACTGCTTATGCCCTGAGGTAAATAGGGTATAGCCCTGTAAAGCTTTCTCTGGTTGATGAATCGTGACACCCTTTTTATCATTGCGGCTATCTGCCCACAAATCCGAACGGTAAGGCATATTTTTACTAATGATCACCCGCGCTAAAGCGCCCGCTGCGCGGTAAGCATCAATAAAAAAATTAGCCGGCGGTATCTTGTAGTAAGTGAGAACACTACCCATAAAAAAAACCAGAAAACAGAGGGCTATTACACGTACAAACATATGCTATTACTCACGTTTATTGCTTGTATCTATTGTCCGCGTTTGTTATCCATATCTGTCACGCGTATGTATCGCTCATCGCGGTCTTTACTAAAAGGTGACCGGTAACCGGACGGTTCTACGACAACACGTTCTACAATAATATGGGGCTACAAGATATGGTTCTACAACAACATCGTTCTACAAAATATGGCATTAAGGTAATATGGCGTTAAGATAACATGGACTCGCTTCATTTTGCATTAATGTTGTCACAAATTAGCTGTCTTTACCATCATAAGACAGTCCATATCTAGCAGCTACAGTTTGGGTCTCTTCTTTAATTATATTTCGCTCAGACGATGTAAAATCTACCGTGTAATAATCAGGTACGCGCAATTTATCGGCATATTTCTCTATAACAGACATACCTGCAGGAAGATCACAATGCTCAAGTACAGCTTGCAATACAGAAACTGAATCGCTGCATAAATCTTCGTAAGTTACTACTAACGATGCGGCTTTCAGCCTTATATTATTATCAAGTTGATCCAATACCGCACCATAAATATAGCTCCAATAACGCGACCATGCACGCACAGTCTGCCCCGTACGCCAAAGCTGCTGAATATCACCAATCATATGATTATCACCAAAATTGATAGGGCGAAGATCTAAGCCAAACTCAAAATGCCCTACTCTACGCAAATGTTCTACGGCGCGTAGATTGCTTCTCATGCCTTCACAAAACAACTTATGCTGCTTCATCAGTGATGCTACATGTCCAACGGGGCTTCGAATTGGAATAATAAAACATGCTGTCGGAAAGATACTCTGAATATAGGCTAAACGCGATATATTATAATTACCTTTCGATAAATACCGACTGCCACCACGTACTGCCAACAGCTTTTTGATATGTGCCGTGTAAAAGTCTTCAAACTTTTCATTAGAGGATTGCAGATCTAATAAATTACTTACATGTGGATTGTGTGCATCGGGAAAAAAGCTCATCCAAAGTACTTC
>JANQMK010000067.1 GCA_028280085.1 Pseudomonadales bacterium | reverse complement strand
AATCTTTCGATGGTGTCGTTAATGAATTATTACTGTTATTGCCTGATAGTCGATGCCAAAGGCTATTTTCTGAAGATAGCTCTAACAGTATTGATGATGTCTATATTGATATTGCCTTACGTTGCTTGGCGTCCGTCAGAGAACTATTAGAAGCACGTCCAGAAGGTAAAGTGCTGCTTCAACTTGTCATATCGAATCAGCGTGATGAAAATGTATTGACCGGGTTATCAGGTTTATTAAAGACCGCTGCGTTAGAGAATCCGCAGCTTGTTGGTCAGATTATTCAACTGGACCTTAAGGATAGTTTGCGCGATCTCGCTACAAAATTGCGTGACAACAAACAGAATGCTAATGGTGTCATTGTTAAGTATGGCCATGACAGGCGTTTTGTTCGCGTCTGGCAGGAAGCTGATCTTCAGCCGAATATCATGGGTTCCGCATCGGCAAAGACAGTGACATCATCGGTCGCTTTTAAAGAAGGCGGCGTGTACTTGATTACGGGAGGATTAGGTGGCTTAGGTGTTGTATTTGTGCGGGAGATCTTGGCGAAGGTACGGCAACCGACAATTATATTGACAGGCCGTTCCCCGTTATGCGGGGAAAGAAAAACTACTCTAGACATACTGCAGGCGCAAGGTGTACAGATATTATATCAAGCGGTAGATGTCGCTGATAAAAGAGCTGTTGCTGTTTTAGTTGAAACCATACGGAACGATTATGGCCAGCTAAATGGCATCATTCATTGTGCCGGTGTTCTCCACGATAATTTTATTATAAAGAAAACATCCCAAGAGGCGCGGCAAGTCTTATCTGCGAAAGTAAAAGGAGCAATATGCCTTGATGCTGCCACCGAAGCCATGGCATTGGATTTCTTTGTTCTGTTTTCTTCAAGTGCAAGTGTACTCGGTAATGTTGGACAATCAGATTATGCCATGGCAAATGGTTTCATGGATCAGTTTGCTGTCTATCGCAATGAACTAGTCGCTAGTAATCAGCGGCAAGGACGTACACTCGCTATTAATTGGCCTTTATGGCGTGCGGGTGGTATGGGGGTCGATAGTGATAAAGAAACCATGCTAAAGCAGTTAACAGGCATGGTTGCGTTAGAAACTGAGCAGGGTATTGCAGCATTTTACCAAGGGTTAGCATCTACCCATGCGCAGGTGGCTGTTCTATATGGTGTGGTGTCAAAGATAAGAGAGTTATTCCATCATCAGAAAACTGATACTTCGTCACAAGCATTATCACCCTCAATATCGCCTGTCGCGAGTAGCGTAGCATATAACGGTAGCACACTATACGAAAAAGCACTGTACAGCGTTAAGTGTCTATTTGCCGATGTAACTGGTATGCCTGTATCACAGGTAGATGAATATGAAGCGCTGGAGTCCTACGGTATTGATTCCATCATGATTAACCAACTCAATCAGCACTTGATGTTAGCATTTGGAGAACTACCAAAGACGTTATTTTTTGAGTACCGAAATTTACATGATTTTACTCAATATCTTGTTAGAGCTCATACCGCTGATTGTTTGCGTTGGGTTGGGCTGGACCTCCACACGCAACAGCGTGTGGAAGCAGTCAACCTGTCGGATACCACCTATGTGGCGCATAAAGTACAGCCATCAAACCCAGCCAGTTCAAAGATAATTGGGCCAGTACTAGCTAGTTCAGCCGCTCATGGGATTCAAGCAAGGCCTGACCGGTCTGCTAAAACGGAGCCTATCGCCATTATTGGTATTAGCGGTATTTATCCTCAGGCCGACAATTTAACAGAATACTGGCATAACTTAGTTACCGGTAAAGATTGCATTACGGAAATTCCTGCCGAACGTTGGTCGTTGACAGGTTTTTACCACCAGGATTCAGCTCAAGCTATAGAAAAGGGCATGAGTTACAGTAAATGGGGAGGTTTTCTAGCGGATTTTGCTGATTTTGATCCATTGTTTTTTGGCATCTCACCGCGTGAAGCTTTGAATATTGATCCACAAGAACGTTTGTTTATCCAGGTTGCGTGGAATGCGTTAGAGGACGCTGGTTATACTCGCCAAATGTTGCAAGAGAACTACCAACGCGAAGTTGGCGTTTTTGCCGGTATCACTAAAACAGGTTTTGAGCTTTATGGTCCTGACTTGTGGTATGAAGGCGAAAAGCTGCATCTTTATACGTCGTTTAGCTCATTAGCAAATCGTCTTTCTTATTTTTTGGATGTATGCGGCCCCAGCATGCCGATAGATACGATGTGTTCGTCCTCGTTAACGGCAATCCATGAAGCCTGCGAACATATTCATCATGGTGAATGTCAGCTCGCTCTTGCTGGAGGCGTCAATCTTTACCTGCATAGCTCTAGCTACGTTAACCTCTGCGCAATGCAGATGCTTTCAAGTGACGGCAAGTGCAAGAGTTTTGGTGTTGGCGGTAACGGCTTTGTGCCGGGCGAAGGTGTTGGTGTTGTGCTATTAAAACCCTTGTCAATCGCGGAACGAGACGGCGATGTCATTCACGGTGTTATTCGGTCAACCCATGTTAATCACGGTGGAAAAACTAATGGTTATACCGTACCAAGCCCCTCTGCTCAAGCTAATCTTATTCGCCGAGCACTGAACAAAGCTGGCATTAATGCACGACACGTCAGTTACATTGAAACCCATGGAACTGGCACCGCCCTTGGGGATCCTATTGAAATTGCCGGGTTGAGCCAGGCCTTTGCCGGTGACACAACTGATGTTGGTTTTTGTCGAATTGGTTCGGCGAAATCGAATATAGGACATTTAGAAGCAGCAGCAGGTATCGCAGGTTTGACCAAAGTGTTGTTGCAAATGAAACATGGTCAATTGGCGGCTAGTCTGCATGCGGATGAGCTAAACCCAAATATTAATTTTGATAAGACGCCATTTATTGTTAACCGATCGTTAATGACATGGCGTCGACCCAAGACGCCTAATGAAGAGCTACCACGCATAGCAGGTATTTCATCGTTTGGTGCAGGAGGTTCTAATGCACACATTATCGTCGAGGAATATGCTAATAACGAGGTGCCTCCGGCGGATGCGGTACTAGACAATGGAAATTTGGCAGGCAATGACGATATCGTTAATCACCAAGGGCAAACTATCATCGTGTTATCCGCCCGAACTGAGATCCAGTTAAAACAACGAGTTGCGGATTTATTAGCAGTACTTGATGCCACAGCGAGTAGTATCGCAAATAAGGAAGTGGGTCGAAACGAAGCAATCGATATTCATCGTTTGGCTTACACATTGCAGCTTGGTCGTGAGCCAATGAATGAACGAATAGGCTTGATAGTCAATTCTACTGTTGAGTTGTCAGAAAAGTTGAAGAAATTTCTTGTCGATGAGAAATCCATTGAAAATGTGTATCGTGGCCAAGCGAAAAGCAACAAGGACAGTTTATCACTTTTTAATACCAATGATGAATTACAAGAAGCCGTCGAAAAATGGATTGACCGTAAGAAACTGTCGTACGTGCTTGAACTATGGGTTAAAGGGGTCAATATTAATTGGCTAAAGTTGTATGGTTCTAGTCGACCGAAACGTATGAGCTTGCCAGGTTATCCATTCGCTAGTGAAAAGTATTGGATACCCCAGTCTAATAACGTACCGACTAATAATGCCAGTGCTCAGTACACCGCTGACCAGCTAAAAAATGATGTAGAGCTAGTTAGCTCAAATCAGATTATTCACCCGCTGCTACATACCAACACCTCAAGTCTGGAAAGACAGCGTTTTACTTCGTATTTTAATGGCGAAGAATTTTTTCTGGCTGATCATCAAGTCAATGGCCGAAAAATTCTGCCCGGTGCCGCCTATTTAGAAATGGTAAGAGCTGCTTTATTGCATGGCGTGGAGTCGTTAAGTAGCGATACTAAAATATGTTTACGAAAAATTGTATGGTCTCAGCCGATTACTGTTAGTGACGCTAAGGCTGACAACAATAATGATAGCGATTTCTCAGTCGTTAATATCAGCTTATTTAATCAGCATGAAGGACAGATTGGTTTTGAAGTTTATAGCACTAATCTTACAGCAGAAGAACAAATTATTCATTGTCAGGGTGTCGCTCTTACTGAACCGCTAACTAATACGCCGTCTTCCACAGGTAGAGAACTGCGACAAGAGGATGTGCGGCTTGATCTGGCCGCATTGCGTTCTAAGCTAAGTCAACAAGATCAAGTCTGTAAAGTAGATGCTGATACATGTTATCAACTATTTAACGGCATTGGTTTAAACTATGGGCCGGCACATCAAGCAATTGATGAAATAATTTGTGTCCGTGATCAGGTTCTTGCCAAGCTGTCGCTACCTGATGTCGCTAAATTAACACAACATCAGTACTTACTTCATCCCAGTTTATTGGACGGAGCATTGCAAGCCTCCATAGGGTTGATGCTAGCTGATAACTATGAGTCTTTACATCTAAAAACAGCGCACGAAACCCAATTGAGTACCGAGAATACTGCAACGTTGTCTAGTGGTGCTTTTGTTCAAAATATTTGTACTAACGGTACTCTTGCTCATCGTATCAATGGCTCAGCACTTAAACCTCGGCTGCCTTTCGCATTAGATGGGATAGATATCATCGCTCCTTGCCGTGAACAGATGATTGCCTGGTTACGATATACGACCGGCAGCGGTCCTCAAGACAAGGTGCAGAAGCTAGATATTGATTTATGTGATACGACAGGCAATATTAGTGTCAAATTACGTGGTTTTACTTCGCGTATACTCGACGTTAAAGGTAAGGAGCGAGCTGAGATATTGCTGGTGCGTCCCCATATGCAGCCGGCACCACTATCTAGCGTGCCATCTTTTGCTGATGCTGATAGCGATATGTCTTACGCTAACCATATAGTGGTATTGTGTGAGTTTAATGCAGCTAGAGAAGGCAAAGACATACAACTTGATACAAACCAGTTTGAAGAAAATCAGTTGAATACAATTCAGTATCATTGTTTGGATAGTGTAGATGGCAGTGCCAATGAGAGTCTCAAAGAGAGTACCGATGATAGTGCCGATGATAGTGCCGATGATAGTGCCGGTGTTGGTGTTGAGCTATCTGTCGTTACTCGACGTTACCACTACCATGTTGTTGAACTATTTAAAATAATACAACCATTAGTCCAAGCTAAAAATGATGGTCAGATATTGTTTCAAGTTGTTGTCCCTAATAGCGAGTTATCTTGGTTGTTGCACGGCTTGGCTGGGGTATTAAGGTCAGTGCAACATGAAAGTTCTCGGTTTAATGGCCAATTAATTGTGGTGGACCCTCATATCACCTCAGATGAATTGGTTAAGATGCTAAGGGATAATGCACAATCGCCGACGGATGATGAGATAGCTTATCAAACTGGTACACGACACGTGAAGCAGTGGCATGCGGTCTCTACGACAACACTTGACCAATTACCACCTTGGCGAGATCACGGAGTTTATCTGATATCAGGCGGTGCAGGTGGATTAGGTTTGATTTTTGCCAAGGAAATTGCCCAGCAAACGGAAGCCGTAACGCTAGTATTGCTTGGACGCTCTGCGTTATCAACGGCTTTATGGGAAACTGACTTGGGTGAAAAGTTCGAAGAGCTCGAAGCGTTGGGCGCGGTTGTGGTCTATCGGCAAATAGATGTTCAAGAATACCCAGCGGTAAAACAGTTGGTGCAAGAAGTTAAACAAGAATTCGGTGGAATAAATGGCATTATTCATTGCGCTGGTATAATCAAGGATGCATGGCTAAATCAAAAAATAGCTAGCGATATTGATCTCGTGCTGAAACCCAAAATTGATGGTTTAATTAATTTGGACGAGGCTAGTCAAGCACTTACCCTAGATTTTTTCGTTTCATTTTCTTCGGTGGCAGGGGCACTGGGTAATGCTGGTCAGTTCGACTATGCAGCTGGTAATGCCTTCATGGATCATTACATGGCCTATCGCCAGCAATTGGTTGCTCAGCAGCGACGGCAAGGAAAAAGTTTATCAATTAATTGGCCGTTATGGCAGGCCGGCGGCATGATTGTAGATCCGGCAGCACAGCAACTTATGGAACGTCGAACGGGTATGCGAACGCTTGATACCCTAGACGGTCTGCAAGCTTTCTATCATGCTCTAGCGACAAGCTATACCCAAATTATGGTGTTGGCAGGCGATATCAAAAAAATAAAAGCTGAGCTTTTACAATACCAAGATAATCAATATAACCAAAGTGACCAAAATAACAAAGCCATTAAGCAGAACGACGCACGTAAGCTAACGCAAGGTGATTTTCAAGTAATACCAGCGAGTAATGCATCTTTACAAGATGGACATCATATTGATATAAAACTGTTGCAAGAAAAACTACAGAATATGTTGGTTGTTAGTATAGCTGATCTACTTAAGGTAAAAATCACTGATATTGATGTAGAAGACGAGCTTAATGAACTGGGGTTTGATTCAGTTTCGTTGACAAAATTTGGTAATCGCTTAAACGAAACTTATGGGCTAGAAGTTGTCCCGACACTGTTTTTTGAGTATTCGACTATTGCTAGTTTTGCCGAGTATTTATCAACGAATTATCGGTTACTATTTGCTGAAAAGTTTGATTTGTATACACAGACTAATGGTGCCGAATTTGAACCACAGCAAGGCTCGAGCGACGATCTAGCAATAAGTCAGGGCGATAACGCTGTTTCAGATGATGTAAATGACTCAGTTAATATCAGTGCCCCAACAATAGATATACCGACAAATAATGGCCAAAGGCAGTTGCGCCGCCAGCAGATAGTTCAGAGCATAGTAAATTCGGTGACACGATCGACTACACCGTGTGTGGTTGAGCCGGTAGCGATTATCGGTGTCAGTGGCCGTTTTCCTATGGCAAACAACATTGAAGAGTTTTGGCAAAACTTGCTTGCAGGCAAGCATTGTATTACTGAGATTCCAGCTAGCCGTTGGGACTGGCAGGCACTTTACGGCGATCCGGTTACACAAGCTAATAAAAGCAATATTAAGTGGGGCGGCTTTATTAGTGGGTTTGATCAGTTCGATCCATTATTCTTCGGTATTTCTCCCCATGAAGCGCAGTTGATGGACCCGCAACAACGTTTACTTATGACAAACGTATGGCAGGCAATAGAAGACGCGGGTTATTCAGCACGCAGTCTTTCCGGCAGTCATACTGCTATTTATGTTGGTACTGGCGATAGTGGTTATAGCGATTTGATGCGCCAGCACAATCATGTGATAGAAGGTTATTCGGCGACAGGTGTGGTACCGTCGATAGGGCCTAATCGAATGAGTTACGTGCTTGATTTTCACGGGCCTAGTGAACCTGTAGAAACGGCATGTTCTAGTGCACTCATTGCTATTCACCGCGGCGTAGAGGTAATCCAAAGCGGTACTTGTGAACAGGCCATTGTTGGTGGTGTCAATTTATTAGTGACGCCATCGGCTCATATCGCGTTTAACAAGGCGGGTATGCTAAGTGAGGATGGTTGTTGCAAAACGTTTTCGGCTCAAGCAAATGGTTATGTACGAGGCGAAGGTGTTGGTATGTTGCTGCTTAAGTCCTTAACGAAAGCAGAACAATCGAGAGATGCTATTTACGCCTTAATTCGAACGAGCGCGGAGAACCACGGCGGACGAGCCAATTCTTTAACTGCCCCAAATCCAAAAGCTCAAGCTGCTCTGATAGAAATGGCCTATCGAAAAG
>JANQMK010000021.1 GCA_028280085.1 Pseudomonadales bacterium | reverse complement strand
TTCCGGTTCTTCTTGCGCGACTTTTTGCATATAGCGACTGTACTTTGCATGCAACACCTTGCCTTTAAGTTTATCGCCAATCTGAATACCATCAGCCTGCATTTCTGGGCGTTGCCGTAACATAGCGGGGGTAACTTCAAATTCTTGTTCTAAAACAGGGGCAACACCTTTTTCTTTCGCTAACTCCAGCCCCACTCGCCAACCAGTTATAGCAAGTTCCTTCGTCACCTGCTCAGCAAACGCTAAGGACTCTTGACTACCATACACGATACGCAACATGGCCATCGTTGATCCCAAACCAAGATAGCCCATGCCATGACGTCGTTTATGAAAAATTTCATCACGTTGTTCACCTAATGGCAAACCATTAATCTCAACAACATTATCCAACATACGCGTAAAAACACTAACCACTTCCCGAAACGATTCCCAATCAAAATAGGCATTCGGTGTAAAGGCATTATGAACAAATTGCGTTAAATTAACCGACCCCAACAAACAGCTGCCATAAGGGGGCAACGGCTGCTCGCCACAAGGGTTAGTCGCACGGATGTCTTCACAAAACCAGTTGTTATTTTGCTCATTTACCTCATCAATCAAAATAAAACCTGGCTCCGCATAGTCATAAGTAGATGCCATAATTAAGTCCCACATACGGTGGGCAGGAATACGTTTGCTGATATAGCAGGCAACTAGACCGTCTTTATTATAATGATAAGGTCCCTTGTAGGGTAAATCGCGCCATACAATATGTTGGGTATCATCAAGCGAAACACCTTTTTGTTCCAATTCCTTCGCCGTAATAGGATAAGAGAGAGGCCATTCGTCACCGTTAATGACGGCCTCCATAAATTCCTTGGTAATTAACAACGACAAATTAAACTGGCGTAAGCGACCGTCTTCACGCTTAGCGCGAATAAAGTCCAACACATCTGGATGACTCACATCAAAGGTGGCCATTTGCGCACCACGACGACCACCGGCAGATGAAACGGTAAAGCACGTCTTATCAAATATATCCATAAATGATAATGGCCCAGAAGTTTGAGCACCGGCCCCAGAGACATACGAGCCTTTAGGTCTCAAACTAGAAAACTCGTAACCAATGCCACACCCGGCTTTTAGAGTAAGGCCCGCTTCTTTGTTCTTAGATAAAATATCATCCATGGAATCTTCAATGGTGCCAGACACAGTACAGTTAATCGTGGATGTTTCAGGTTTATAGGCCTGTCCTCCGGCGTTAGCCATAATTCGACCGGCTGGCAGTGCACCCTTGCGTAGCGCCCAGAGAAATTTCTGTTCCCAGAATGTTTGTTTAGACTTTCCTTGTTCTATGTCAGCTAGCGCCTTAGCAACGCGTTGAAGGGTGGCATCAATATCAGTATCAACGGCATTACCGTGATGATCTTTAAGTCTGTATTTACTGTCCCAAATATCCAAGGAAGCTTCTTGATAGGAAATAGTTTGCGCTGTTTGTTGTTCTTGAAACTGCTCTGCTATCGATAATTCCATCTTGCCCGCCGTATTTATTGCCCAATGTGTAAACGGTGATAATCCCACCATATGTTGTGTTCAAGATAGACCACAAACACAAGATATGGAAATCGAAAGGTATCTAAATTTTCTTGGCAGATCAATAAGGAAGTAAAAAAATAACAGGGCTAAACGAAGGCAATGTAACGCATAGTTATAAAATAGCTTGGACTTTTATTTTAGCAAGCATAACCTCTGTGTACTTGTTGTTCGTGAGCCTCGGAAGCCATGATAAAACCAATTTTTTTTAACGGCCAACTTACAGATGTGGACCTACTAACACGATCTTATCGGCGATAGTCAAGTGACCTGTCCAGTAATTTCATTCGGGCAATTTTCTATTCTGATTCGACGATAACAAATAAGCACTTTTCACTGGCTGAGGGGATGGGCTCATTGCAACTTTCAATTCTACCAATTCTACTGCTTGACTTGACGTTGAATTTCCTAGGAACTTATTTTTAATCTGCTTAGTTTATTCTTAGCCTTATTAGTTTATTCCCAGTTGCTTAGTTTTTAATTTTTAGCTTCTAACTTCCAGTTGCTAACTTCTAACCTTGCAAGCAGCTCACAGCCGTAAGGCGCACAATATATAGAGTTTAATTTGAAAAGCAAGCTCGATTTTATTCTCTAACCCAAAAAATAACACGGCTTAAAACAGTACTATTGGTGTGGAGTGTGTCAGTATAGATTGAGTCACAGCGTACAGCGACTGAGCCAAAAAATATGCTCAAAATAACAAGCTATTTTACCTCAACACCTTGTTTTGTTGTCGTGTTTATCTTAGGGCAGCACTTCTACCAACACATTTATCAATCGCTTGCCTGATATGTTCCACTTCAGCTGGTGCTACCAAACAATCTATTGAATCATCTATGTACTGAGACAACCCACTATTACCCCAATTGTTATCGGTATGTTGAGGTGATTCATCCGCTGGTTCTGAGGGCAAAACAATAATTGGTATTCTCTTCTTTATTGGGCACTGCTCTCGAAGTAGGCATAAGTCCGCCTTGACTGAGTTATCCAACCGAGATAATGCCAGCACGATGGCATCAGGCAGTAACACTCTTGTTAATTCTGTCGCAGTTTTTACCGTTTGCGTAGCGATTACCTCATATTGAATCAAGTCTGCCATAATACGATCGAGTAGCTTAACGTTGGTATTCTTTTCTTCTATGTAAATGATGCAAGGTTTATGGTTATCACCAGTAAACTCTTGTCCGCGCTCAGCAATATAAGTTGACATCTGATTTACAATCGGCACTACCCTGGGCTTTTCTCGATCAACATGCTTTACTATTGGCAACTCAAACCAAAAAGTACTACCTTGTTTTTCTCGGCTACTGAAACCCACTTGACCAGCCATCAATTCAACCAGCTTTTTAGTAATCGTCAAGCCAATACCTGCTCCCTCTACTGTACCAGGAGCATCCGTCAAGCGACTAAAGGGTTGAAACAAAAGTGCCTGTTTATCCTGCGGGATACCAGGACCATGATCTTGAACCGCTATGCGAATCATATTCTCTTCATGCATCAACGTATGCACAAAGATAGTTTCGCCTGATGGGCTATATTTGATCGCATTGGAAATAAGATTAATAAGAACCTGCTTAATTCGAACATTATCCGCAGCCATTTTATGGGTAATACTATCAGGCGCGCAACTAATAACCTTTAGCCCCTTTTCGATCAACAAAGGTTCTAACTGCTCAAGCGCATCTTCAATCACCAGCGATGGCTCAATGCTATCTATGGATAATTGCATGTTGCCCGATTCAATTTTAGTGAGATCGAGTATTTCGGTAATAAGAGCAAGTAGATGCTTCCCACCTTTAGCAATCTGCTCAATATATTTTATCTGGCGTTCGGAAAGCACCGAATCACTGTCATTTAGTAGTAACTGACTAAAACCCAAGATGGAATTTAATGGTGTACGCAATTCATGACTCATATGAGACAAAAATTCGGTTTTGGCATGATTCGCGGCATCAGCATCTTGCTTAGTCAATTGCAAACGGCGTTCTGCAGCCTTGCGTTCAACAATCTCTCGCAGAATCAATGTATAAAAATTTCTATCATTGAATTGCCAAATCGCCGCTGATATTTCAACAGGTAAGCTAATACCATCTTTAGTCACAACTTCTATTTCTATTGGAGCCAAATAACCATTAACCGCATCAAGCCTGACCCGTTCCAAATAGTTTTTAACCGCCAACCGTTGGCCACCTGCTTTAACGAGATTAACCACTGATCGACCAAGAATATCCCGACAACTATAACCATAAATACGCGACGCAGCTTCATTTAAGAACACCACATTGCCTTTATCAT
>JANQMK010000015.1 GCA_028280085.1 Pseudomonadales bacterium | reverse complement strand
CCGATCCGTGACAAAGCCGTCATGATCTGAACGTCTAGCCAATGGCGACACTTCGGTTGGGTAAGCAGTAATGAAGGTAGGTTGTACTAAACGATGCTCGACAGTCTTTTCAAAAATTTCAATTTGAATCTTACCCAAACCATATGATGCTTTTAAAGGTATCCCCAGTTGCTCCGCAATTTGACGCGCGCCTGCTTCGTCGGCCAGGGCTTCAGCCTCGATATCGGGATTAAAATGCAGTATTGATTCAAACACCGTCATACGCTGAAAAGGTTTAGCAAAGTCATAGTGTATTTCTTGTGTTACGTTACCCTCTTCATCTTTCACCGTATTCACGATATCGGTAGTACCCATAACATCCTGCGCAACCACTCGCAACATTTCTTCAGTCAGGTCCATTAAATCATGATAGTCTGCGTAAGCTTGGTAAAACTCTAACATGGTAAACTCAGGATTATGCCGCGTTGACAAGCCCTCGTTACGGAAATTTCTATTAATTTCGAAAACTCGTTCAAATCCACCAACGACCAATCGCTTTAGATACAGTTCTGGCGCAATACGCAAGTACATATCTAGGTTGAGGGCATTGTGATGGGTAACAAAAGGGCGCGCCGTCGCTCCACCCGGAATAACTTGCATCATGGGAGTTTCAGCTTCGACAAAGCGCTTTTCTTGCAAGTAGCTACGCACTCGATTAATGAGCTTAGCACGTGTTTCAAATACTTTGCGCGAGTCCAAATTAACAATGAGATCAACATAACGCTGGCGATAACGCATTTCCATATCGGTCAGCCCATGGTGTTTATCAGGTAAGGGTCGCAACGATTTAGTTAAAAAGCTAACTGCTTGCATATCGACGTAAAGGTCACCTTTGCCTGACCGCTGCAACGTCCCACTTACCCCTACAATATCACCCAAATCCCACGTTTTAATATCGTCGAGTGTCGCCTTATCAAGCGCTTTTCGATTAACATAGGCCTGAATTTGCCCAGTCATATCTTGCAATACCATAAAAGCACCACGATTTCGCACAATACGCCCGGCAACCTTGACCTGTTTAGCTAACGTTTCTAATTCCGGTTTAGTCGCTTCTAAGTATTCTTGTTGTAAATCATTAGCGTAACTGTCTCGGCGGAAGTCATTGGGATAAGCATTACCCTTGTCACGTAATGCCGACAACTTCGCCCGCCTCTCAGCAATTAATTTATTTTCATCAATTGGTTCTTGCGGTTGATTTTCTTTCGACATAAGTGTATTCCGATTTGCTTTGTCCCATTAAATCTGTAAAAAGTAACTATTTACAACCCTTGTTTTAAGCTCGCCTCAATAAACATATCGATGTCACCATCTAATACGTTGCCAGTATTTGAGGTTTCGATATTGGTACGTAAATCTTTGACACGTGACGAATCTAATACATAAGACCGAATCTGGCTGCCCCAACCTATATCTGATTTGCTATCCTCCAGCGCCTGTTTTTCTTCGTTTAGCTTCAACATTTCAATTTCGTACAACTTCGCCTTCAATTGCTTCATGGCATTATCTTTATTTTGATGCTGAGAACGTTGGTTTTGACACTGCACCACTACCCCTGTCGGTAAATGAGTAATGCGGATTGCTGAATCTGTTTTATTAACATGTTGGCCGCCGGCTCCACTGGCGCGATAGGTATCAATACGTAAATCTGCGGGATTAATATCAATTTCTATATCGTCATCTACTTCAGGAGAAACAAACACAGCGGCAAACGATGTATGCCGTCTTGCCCCCGAATCAAATGGAGATTTGCGCACCAGACGGTGCACCCCCGTCTCGGTGCGTAGCCAACCAAAAGCGTATTCACCCGAAAATCGAACCGTAGCGCCTTTAATACCAGCAACATCTCCCGGGGTCACTTCCATCAGATCGGTTTTAAAACCGCGTCGTTCGCCCCAACGTAAATACATACGCAATAACATATTCGCCCAGTCTTGCGCTTCAGTGCCACCTGACCCTGCTTGAATATCGAGATAGGCGTCGTTAGGGTCCATATCACCGGCGAACATACGACGAAATTCTAGTTTAGCGAGGATTGCGTTAAGGGATTCGAGCTCCCGTGTTACTTCTAACACGGTGTCAGCATCTTGTTCTTCAACGGCCAAATCCAGTAATTCGTTGGCATCTGATATACCACTATCCAACTCATCAATGGTATTCACAACCGCTTCTAATGCGGAACGCTCTTTACCCAATGCCTGGGCTTTGTCAGGATTGTCCCAAACCGATGGTTCGCCAAGTTCTAATTCAACTTCGGCTAAACGCTCTTGCTTATGATCATAGTCAAAGGTACCCCCTCAGCACATTATTGCGCTCCCGCAGGTCCTTAATGGTTTGTAAAAGAGGGTTAACTTCTAGCATTTATTTCCAATTCAGTAGAGTAACGTCAGGGATAATGTAATATGTAGTTTCCTAGAGGTTGCGCGATGGGTATTTTAACCTACCCGCTGTAGCGATGAAACCATTTCACGGTATTTTAAGAGCTGTCTATTTCACATTCTAATTCACTATTTTGCAAGACAGTTTGATCAAGTATCGACATATCATAGCCAGTTTCATCAACTTGAGATGTTTGCGTCGGCTCAACTACTGCTTGTATGTACTCAATCATCAATTGCAAATTCTGCTGGCCGCGAAATTCATTGACATCAAGCCGATAGGCGATGCTGACAACCCCTATATCAAGGTTTGGCCATTTATCCAGATCAGCATTAAAATAAATTGCATCTAAGGTTTGTTGTTCGTCATCCGCAGGCGCTACCACCATCTTCAAATGTTTTTCACCGACGATACGCTGCTGCAATACTTTAAATTCACCATCGAACACAGGCTCGGGAAAGCCCTGTCCCCAAGGACCGGCTTCACGAATGATATGGGCTGTTGTCAGCGTTAGTTCATGCTTTGTTAACACGCCATCCGTCAACACATCGGCTACTAAATCGTCTTTGGATAACCGACGCTTTACTTCATCATCATAAGCAACACAAAACGATGGAAAACTTGCTTTATCCAAACTCAAGCCAGCGGCCATAGCATGGCCGCCGAACTTAGTCAGCAAACCAGGGCAACGCGCGGCAATAGAGTCCAAAGCATCACGAATATGCAATCCCTCTATCGACCGGGCAGAACCTTTTATTTGGCCATCCCCGACATCGGCGAATGCAATCACGGGGCGGTGATAACGTTCCTTTATTCGAGAAGCCAAAATACCAATGACCCCTTGATGCCAACTGTCATCAAACAAGCAAAGACCATAAGGCAGCTCATCCTGTTGCTCTTGCGCAACATCAACCCTGAGTGCATCAAGGGATTTAATAGCCTCTTGCTGCATGCTCGCCTCTATATTCTTGCGATCTTGATTCAGGTCATCTAACTGCTCTGCCATCTCTTTAGCAAGATAAGGATCGTCCGTCAGTAAGCAATTAATCCCAAGCGACATATCATCTAACCGACCAGCAGCATTGAGCCGAGGGCCAACCACAAAACCCAAATCAGAAGCAACCAGTCGATGACGCTGTCTTTTGCCAACTTCTATTAGTGCCAATATACCAGGACGTGCAACTCCCGCTTTGATGCGCTGAAGCCCTTGATAGACAAGAATGCGGTTGTTTTCATCCAAAGGTACAACATCAGCCACCGTGCCTAGCGCTACCAGATCCAAAAAATTTGCCATATTGGGTTCTGGTAAATCATTCTGTTCAAACCAATTAATCGACCTTAAATGCCCTCGTAGCGCCATCAACACATAAAAAATTACCCCAACCCCTGCCAAATTTTTACTGGGAAAGTTACAACCAGGTTGGTTGGGATTAACAATCACGTCAGCTTCAGGCAGTTCAGAGCCAGCAAGATGATGATCAGTCACTAACACTCTAGTACCTAAAGCCCGCGCCGCTGCCACGCCATCAATGCTTGATATGCCATTGTCGACCGTAATAATTAAGTCGGGCGAGTATTTCACGGCAACTTCAACAATTTCAGGTGTAAGCCCATAGCCATATTCAAAACGGTTGGGTACCAAATACTTAACATCAGCGGCGCCAAAAGCTTGCAATGCCGATACGGCCAAAGCACAACTAGTGGCTCCGTCGGCATCGAAATCTCCTATGACCAGAATATGCCACTTTTTTTTAAGCGCCTGTTCTAGCAAACTCACCGCAGCGGTAATCCCCTTCAGTTTGCCTGGTGCACATAAACCATTTAGCCCGCGAGCTAACTGGTTGGGGGTCTTAATCTGTCGAGCCGAATAAATACGCTGTAGAATTGAGGGAATGTCAGGGGAAAAATCAGTATGAGAAAGATCAACAAGGCGACGCTTAATCGCTTTTTGCATCATGATGAGTCCCTAGTAGCTGCGTTGAAGCAGCTTATCAACCTGTCCATAGTATTATATTATTTTAACGTACAGGATGAATTTATCATACCGCTAGCCAATAAATTCACCTTAAAATACGGATCCAGAAATACGGACCCAGGCCTACCCTGTCTTTTACGTTAACTAGTTAGTTAGGCTGGGTACTGTATCTAAATCGAACTTGTGTGGTCCTGAATAAATTTATGTAACGTTGCCATATCTTTTGGTAATACAGAAAAAGTTTCTTTTTTACTAAACAGGTCTGACATATGATGGGGCAAAATCGGCTCACTACTCTGGCCCGCTTTTACTACAGCACTAGGAAATTTTGCCGGATGGGCCGTAGCCAAAGTCACCATCGGAACAATCAAATCATGTCGACATTCACGCCCGGCTTTGACGCCAATAGCAGAATGAGGATCCAATAGATATTCACAGGTATCACACACTTCGGCGATGGTCTGACAGGTTAGCTCATCATTAACGCTAAAACTTGAAAACAGCTCCCGCGCTTTAGTCAACCGATCTTCATCAATAACCATTTTACCTGTTTGGGCTGACTTCATTAAACCAGCGACAGCCTTGCCATCGCGATCGTACAAATCAAATAGAAGACGCTCGAAATTACTGGAAACCATAATATCCATACTCGGCGATAAACTGGGAACGAGTTCATGCTGAGAATAATCATTAGCGCTGAGGCAACGATGTAGAATATCGTTGACATTGGTTGCAATAATTAGCTGCTTGATTGGCAAACCCATTTTCTTTGCCAAATAACCGGCAAATATATCGCCAAAGTTTCCTGTCGGTACTGAAAAAGACACCTCGCGGGCAGGCCCGCCCAACGCTAACGACGCATAAAAATAATAGACGATTTGCGCCATAATGCGGGCCCAATTAATTGAATTAACGGCAACCAAGCTGCGGCCCGCGGGTAAAAAAGCCTGATCACTAAAACTGGCCTTGACCATTGCCTGGCAATCATCAAAGTTACCTTCTATGGCCAGGTTATGAATATTATCGCCTAATACCGTCGTCATCTGTCTACGCTGTACATCTGACACGCGGTTATGGGGATGCAAAATGAAAATATCAATATTATCGCAATGCCTGCAGCCCTCTATCGCAGCCGAGCCGGTATCACCAGAAGTAGCCCCTAACACAATAACTTTTTGCTGGCGCCGTTCCAATACATAGTCCAGTAAGCGGCCAAGCAGCTGCAACGCAAAATCCTTAAATGCCAACGTTGGACCATGAAATAATTCCAATACCCATTCATTGTGCCCCAATTGCTTAAGCGGTGCTACGGCACTATGCCTAAAGTCGCGATAACTTGCGCTCACAATGCGTTTTAAATCCTCGCGGGGGATGCAATCGCCAACAAAGCGAGCCATGATGTTGAAGGCTAGCTCATCGTATGGCAAACCTATCCAAGAGGTCATTTCGTCCTTGTCGACCACAGGCAACACTTTGGGTACATAAAGCCCACCATCACTTGCTAAACCTGTTAGCATAACTTCTTCAAAATTAAGAGCTGGTGCTTCACCCCGAGTACTTATGTATTCCACGCTCAAGATCCCATATTTGTTTAATAACAGACGCTAATTAATGAATAACTAAACCTTCGTACTGATTAGCCAACCCTATTCTAAGGATTCGACACGAATAGGCACAACAGAACCGCAAATAGTATCCAACGATTCAATGCTAGTTATGGCAGACATGCAGTTTTTCTCCAACGTTTTGTTGGTCAAAATAATCAGCGGCACCAGATCAGAATCTTCGGCATGTTCTTTCTGAATCAACGCTTCGATACTAATACCGGCATCACTCAAAATCTGTGCTACCTTTGACAACACACCGGGCTTATCCACGACAGATAAACGCAGGTAGTAAGCCGTTTCAACCTCTTCTATGGGCAAAATCATTTCACCGGATAAGGTCTCCGGCTGAAAACCAAGTGGTGCAATAGGCTGTTTACTCGATGTAGCCAACGATCTCGCCACATCGACGATGTCGGCAACAACTGCAGATGCCGTTGGTAGCGCGCCGGCCCCCGCGCCATTATAGAGTGTAGGGCCAACGGCATTTCCGTGTACCATTACCGCATTCATAACGCCATTTACGTGCGCCATTAAACGTCTGGCTGGAATCAACGTCGGGTGGACCCTCAACTCAACGCCCTGTTCAGTGCGTCGTGCAATCCCAAGATGTTTTATAACGTAGCCTAACTCTTCAGCGTAGGCCACATCAATGGGCGACACTTTGCTAATACCTTCAGCAAAAACACTATCAAATTGTAACGGAATACCAAAGGCAATGGAGGCGAGAATAACAAGCTTGTGGGCAGCATCAATACCTTCGATATCAAAGGTTGGATCTGCCTCGGCATAACCTAAAGCCTGGGCCTCTTTAAGTACATCATCAAACGCCCGCCCTTTATCACGCATTTCAGTCAAAATAAAATTACCAGTACCATTAATAATACCGGCAAGCCAGTCAATGCGATTACCGGACAAACCCTCACGAATGGCTTTTATAATGGGGATACCACCGGCAACTGCCGCCTCGTAGGCGACGGTAACTCCCTGGCGGCTAGCCGCTGCAAAAATCTCGTTACCGTGCACCGCGATCAACGCTTTATTTGCAGTGACGACATGCTTGCCATTTTCTATCGCTTTGAGCACGAGCGCCTTGGCCGGCTCATAACCACCAATAAGCTCAACCACAATATCCACTTCTGGGTTGATAACGACATCAAAGATATCTCTAGTAACATTGATTGTAGAGGTATCGACATTTGGGTTGTCCCGTCGCGCACCAATTTGAGCGATTTCAATAGGGAAACCACAACGTGCCGAAATATCTTCTGCGTTTTTTCTTAACACATCAACCGTACCACTAGCTACGGTACCTAAACCACAGATTCCAACTTTGACCGAGTTCAATCTTCTACCCTCATAGACTGCGTTATTGTTTTTATCATTTGGCTAACTCTTCTGTTCTTCTGTCACCTATCTCATTGCCACAACCGAGCCACCCACTCAACTCGCTGATTCCGCAACAGCAATCGGCAACGCTACCAATCAGCAACTCTACAATAATGACATAACTGCATGATGACACAACGACAGTTCGATAGCTGCATATAGCGCTTAGCCCTTGTACCGCACCATTATTCACACCTATCAGCAACGCATAAATGATAAGCGGTAGCCGGGTTATTATACTCAATATTGACAACCAATAGGGACAATAAAAAAAGGGGCCAACGCCCCTCTAGATCTTCGTATTTGTACGCTTTACCCTGCTTCGCCCATACAACACAAACAAGCAAAGTACTGATGGCATGGTCTCCGGTTAGTTAACGCCCAGCTCTTTTGCCAATCGATCTGCTGGCATATAACCAGGCAGCATACGGCCCGCATCAGTAACCAAGGCTGGGGTACCGGTAACGCCCATTTTCCGTCCGAGAGCGAACTGTTTAGGAACCGGGCTATTTTCACACACATTTTCTTCAATTGATCGACCCATTTTTAAATCTGTCATTGCGGACTGCTTATCTTTAGCACAGAAAGCAGACGCTATTTTCTTGCCTGACGCAGAAGCAATACCGGCACGGGGATAAGCTAAGTAACGAACTTCTATCCCGCGCTTGTTCAATTCCGGTACTTCCAGGTGGAGCTTACGACAATAGCCGCAATCAACATCAGTAAACACGGTCACCCTGGCTTTACGCTGGCCTTCCGCCACAAAAATAATA
>JANQMK010000014.1 GCA_028280085.1 Pseudomonadales bacterium | reverse complement strand
GTTTTCGCAGGCTACTCATGTCCTGGTGTAACAGACTTGAGCCATTTACAATAGAGGACGCCCCAGCCGCCAACCCATTCATAACTTCCACTCAAGTTTAGATTCAATGATGGTTCAATCCCACTGGTGTCATATGCTGTTGTACCAGTGCCGGTTTTAAACTCATATAGCGCGACAATGTTAGTTTCATCTCGACCTCCACTGTTAGCTAGCACACCGTCTCCCAATTGCAGTGCCTTGCTAATCACTAAATCAGGATCGATACTAGTTTGAACGATGCCGTTAGAGAATGCCGATACGGCTGCTAACATTTCATCAGAATTTTCACCACAACTGCTCCAGCAATTATGAAACTCACTGCCTAGTCGGACCACAAAGCGCGAATTAGCTGGTGTATCGAGATCAAGTTTGCTTTTCGCCGCCTCATAGGCAACGTCCGCATCGGCACTGGCGAAGTAAGGCGATTGAGGTACTACCGCTGTATCCGAATGGCATTCAGCACAGTAAGTAGTTAGCAGGGGATGAACATTTGAAGAAAACAGCGAGGCATCTTCAGGAAAATTCTTGCTGTCGCCCGCGTCTTTTAAATTTGGTGCTGTCAAAATAATAGTCTTGGCTCCACCTACAACATTACCGGCCCAATTGGTAATGTAAGCCGTAATAAGGTCAGCGCAAGCAGAATCGCTAGGCAACCAACAATTGTGGCCGCCTCCTACTTTCTGAACCATAAGCGACTCTATAGGTGAACTTAAATTGACTACCGTGTTAGCAGCAGCATAGGCCAAATTGATATCATCCTGGCGCACAAAACTCGGCGATTGACCACCGTCTCCATGGCAAGACCCGCAACGATTTTGAGGCATTAGGTTTTCCCATAAATAAAGCCGAAACTGTTGTACATCCACTGTTTGTGGGTCCGGTCCAGAATAGTCTGAACCGTTGTTATTCGCGTTAGCACTTGAAGCTGCCGCGGCAGCGGCTTCTAAATCGAGTTGCGCTTGTTTGCCGCCACTACCACTGCCACAGGCACTCAATAGGACACATAAAAATAGTAGCGTTATATGTCGCAATACTCTGCTATAGCTTTGGCGTTGATTCAGTAGTAGGCTCATGCTAATCTCCCATACACCAAACAGCGGTTTCAGCAAAAACCTGTTTCAGATTGTAATTACTATTACGGAAAGAAGTTGTTATTTCTTCCACTTTGGCTTGGTCAGTACTGCTCAATGGTTCACGCAAGCACATAGCCTTAAAAGCTTTCTTCACCTGACAACTGGCAAATGCCTCACTATGAGACATCTCTTGCCCCATAGACTTAGCACCATTTCCACTGCCAGAGAGAGCGCTGTCCCAGCCTAACACTGTATTTTGCCCTTGACGCCAGTAGTTATCCCATTTGTCATCTGGGGTAATAAAACCATATTGGAAATTATTGGCATTGATAAAATACTTGTCTTGCACACGGTTATCACCAGTAGCGTTATATATCAACCTACCTGCTTCACCGCTAGTATCACTTTCAGCGTCGTATTCCCACTCATAGTAGGCAAAGGCTTGTGCCATGGGATCCATACCGCTATGACAACCAACACATTTATTCAAAAAAATTCGGCTATCACCGCCGGGACTGCGAGAAACATCCTGCCGAATTCGATCAGGCGGCAAGGTAATATCCTTAACCTGTTCTAAGTCAACGCATAGATGATTTAATAGCGTAAAACGAAACATGGCACGGTTAGTACCCGCGATAAAAAAAGCATGAGCGGCAGCCCGAGTCGTCATCACACCCGCAGTCGCCTCGGCCGGCAGACCGGTTACGCTACTTTGAGTAACAGCAACCAATGCTGTCTTCAAATCGTGTCCCTCTTGCTCAAGGGACTCATAATGTGCGTTATTACTATTTGAGTAAGCCGGCAGACCAAGGCTAGAATCCCCAACATAGAGTATATTGCCATATAACAGCTGACGGAAATCTGTAGTCGCTCCGTCGCGCACTAAACCAATTACTGTCGCGATGTAATCGTTAAGAGGGGTAAAAACCGACTGATCTCGATTGGTCCACGGTGCAGCAAAGTTCTTTACTGTAACATTATAAAATGCACTGTTTTCCATGGCAGTGTAGGCAGCAACAATCGGATCACTAGCCACCTCACCTGCCATCTGATCCAATACCGCGGCAGTCGGCGGTACACCGGCAATGCGATCATGTAAACGTTTTGCCTGCTCGCGTGCGCCAGCAAAAGCGTGAGGTGATATCAACAAGCCGACTAACAAATAGAGAGGCAGTATTCGTTGCAATGGATGGTGCAATAGATATGATATATAGCCAAATGTTGGCAATCGTAGAATATTTATAATCATCACCTCGCCTATAATACGGCAACCTCTGAGACGAAGGTTTTACCGCCAGATATCCGCCAAACACTAAGAGTCACGTTATGACTTAAGCAATCTAGAAAGTCGTCTGTTTCTCTTAAGCTTCCAACTATTTTAGATGTCTAGCCAATTCTATTTTGTGACACCTGCAGCAGTATGAAAGCGTATTATTGAAATCGAAGCAGCTTATCCTCCAATTTTAGACGAATAACACGCTAAAATAAAAACTATGCCCATAGCAAACTAAAGAATAAGACTGTTTTTGATATATAGATTACTTTTTTATCATAAAAGTCATCGCGGACAGAGCTACATATGGATTCTTAAATCAACTACTATCCATTGTGCCAATTTAAGTTAGCCATCTTTGCAAACTATGTGTAGTGCCAAATGAGATGTAAAACTAATTTACTCGATAAACATCAAGAATTTTCATTATTAACAATGTGAGACTGTTGTTACCTATACTAGTTTATATGAATAATACTATCATTAATTGATCAACCACGAGAATTAACGGGTGACTAAAGCTTTATCATCTAATAGTGCTGCTATTTTATTTTGCGCCGTTATATTAATACTACTATCGCTACTATCAAGCTGTAGCGGAGGCAGTGCCGGCATCAACAGCGACGAACAACCCCCTGACCCCATCATCGCCGACTCTCCTATAGCTTATATAAAGCGGCCCCTACCGGTCGACGAGGATGGACTGCCCGTTGAATTCGATAGTCGAGAGCCATTCCAATTTAACCCGGGCGCCATTCTCTATCTGCGCGATCGCGCTTCACCTAGTGCCGCCGAACAAGATATCTCCAGCAGCGCTTTTGCTACCTCTCTAATGGAAAACACAGCTGAAGATGAAAACGAGAATGAAAGTAACGACGAAGCGGATAGTTCAGTTCCTCTTTATGATGTAAAAGACTTGGCTGCATCTTATGACGGCAACAAATTGGTTTTCGTTATGCGCGCACCCGCTATTGAGAATGCTGATGAAGATGAACAACCGACTTGGAATATATGGGAATATGATATTCAGACCGCCACAATCACTCGACTGATCAAATCTGACATTATAGCCGAGGCGGGTCATGACATTGCTCCCCACTACTTGCCCGATGGTCGCATCGTATTTTCTTCAACACGGCAGCGCACCTCAAAAGCAATCTTGTTGGATGAAGGCAAAACCCAGTTTGCTGCGCTGAACGAAAGCGGTGACGAGCCAGCGGCATTACTACACGTCATGGATGGTGACGGTGAGAACATCGAACAAATATCTTTTAATCAAAGTCACGATCTCAATCCAACTGTCTTATCCAATGGTAAAATTTTATTTAGCCGCTGGGACAACATTATGGGTCGCAATGAAATGAATTTTTATAGCGTAAACCCTGACGGTTCCGATCTGACCATAATGTATGGTGCACACAGCCATAATACCGGCACTGACGACACCGCGGTACAATTTGCCGATGCGACGCCACTACCTAATGGCAATATATTGAGTATCTTGAGAGACTACACCACTGAGGTATATGGCAGTGATCTTATAGCAATTGATATTGATAACTATACAGACAACGACCAACCTACATGGGACAACCAGGGGCTTCTTACCAGTGCCCAAAGTTCATTATCGCTAGGCACCGTCACGACTGACGGCAGCCCTTCCCCCCAGGGTAGATTTAACAGCGCTGCGCCATTGTTTGACAACACCAACCGCCTACTTGTTAGTTGGAGTCTCTGTCAATTAACCAATGCTGCCAATGATAACTCGCTTGTGACTGCCTGCGACCCAAATAGCGTTGATGAAAACCTAGAGGAAGCTGAATCAGTTTACGGTATTTGGATTTATGACTTAACTGATAACACTCAACTACCCATTGTGGTGGGAGAACCAGGCTTCATGTACGGCGAAGTCGTCGCCTTGCAGGCACGCGATTTTCCAACGGTAATCACCGATCTGGTAGATAGCAATGACGCCAATCAGAGCTTGATTGACCAAGGCGTTGGCGTTCTACATATTCGTAGTGTCTACGACTTTGATGGCGTCGACTTGGCAGAACCGGATATCAGCTCATTAGCGGACCCCGCTTTAACTGTTGCCGATGAACGACCGGCCCGTTTTTTAAGGATCGTTAAACCCGTATCTATGGCTGACGAAGATATCATTGATGTAGATGGCACTGCATTTGGCCGCAGTCAACGTCAAGGCATGAGAGAGATTATTGGCTATGCGCCCATTCAGCCAGATGGTTCGGTGAAAATAAAAATCCCTGCAAACGTTGCATTTAACGTCAGCATACTCGATAGCGAAGGCAAACGTATTTCTTCATTACATCAAAACTGGTTACAACTAAGACCAGGTGAAGAAAAAGAATGCGTCGGTTGTCATACAGACAACAGTTCTAGCCCCCACGGTAGGCCAGACGCACAGGCCCCATCCATTAATATCGGTGCAGCAATGACAGATACACCATTCCCCAACACCGTAGCGAGCTTACTGCCCCAATCCGGCGAGACAATGGCAGAGACCATCACCCGTATTAACGGCACCCCCACACCCGCATTTGATCTTGAGTTTACCGATGAATGGACCGATATCAACGTGAGAGCAGCCGATCCGAGTATCAGTCTACGCTACACCGATTTATCCACTGAAAGCCCTGTCAACAGCAGTTGTGTTTCCGAATGGAACGCCCGTTGCCTTATTAAAATTCACTATCCCACCCATATTGCACCAATCTGGGAGGTCGATCGTCGCATATTTGATACTGATGAGATTACCCTGCTCAGTGATAACACGTGTACCAGCTGCCATAATACAGAAGATGCCAACGACCAGTTGCAGGTACCTGTGGCACAGCTTGATCTTACCAACCAGCCATCAATAGAAGAGCCTGATCACTATACTTCTTACCGCGAACTACTTTTCGGCGATCAAGAGCAAGAAATCGTAAATGGCGTGCTCATTGACAGATTGGTCCCAGTGACAGACGGCCAAGGTAACATTGTCTTTGAGCGCGATGAAAACGGTAATTTGATTCTTGACGCTGATAACAATCCTATCCCACAAACAACAACAGTGACAATCAATGCTATATTAAATGTCAATGGTGCCGCTAATAACGATGATTTTTTTGCATTATTTGCAACCGGTGGCAGCCATGAAAATTATCTCAGCGCCGCAGAGCTTAAATTACTGGCGGAATGGCTTGATATAGGTGCTCAATATTACAACGACCCCTTTGCAGTACCACAAAACTAGTCTGGTATCACAAGTCAATATGAAGAATCAGTTAATTCATACGACATTATTATTAGCTTTAACCATAATGGCGCTAAAAGTACAGGCAAAAGATGATTTTCAGACCGTGGCTGTAGCAGACCCCTATATCGATATCCGTACCGGGCCAGGCCGAGGTTACCCTATATTTTATGTGGTAGAGCGAGGCAAATGGATCGCAATTATAAAACGTAGAACCCAGTGGTATAAGGTACGCCGTAACATAAATGAAAAACGCTATAAAGAAGGTTGGGTTCATGTTAGCCAACTGGTAAAGACATTAGACCTAAAAGGTGACTATGTTGAATTTAAAGAAGAGGACCAAGATGATTTCATCGGTCGCCAGTGGGAAGCGGGTGCTTTAGGAGGTGACTTCGCTGGCGCTAACCAAATCACTATGTACAGCGGCTACCAAGCGACTAAAAATATTTCTTTAGAGGTGGCACTCACCCAGGCTGTCGGCAATTTTTCGGATAGTTTACTAGGCACCATAGCGCTAGCACATCAACCCTTTCCTCATTGGCGAGCATCTCCATTTTTTCTAGTAGGCGCGGGTAAAATTAATACCGAACCCAAAGCTACATTAGTTAGGGCATCAGACCGGAACGATAACGTATTATTGGTCGGGGCTGGCATTAAACTCTACATTACAAGACGATTTTTCTTGCGCATGGAGTATAAAAGCCACGTTATCCAAACCAATACTGATGAGAATGAAGAAGTGGAAG
>JANQMK010000476.1 GCA_028280085.1 Pseudomonadales bacterium | reverse complement strand
TCGGTGAAGATGGTTGCTGCAACAAATCATCTTCCACCTCAGACCTTGGCAGCGGAGACTCTTGCCAGATCGGCACAGCGAATACCATACCAAGCGTTTCTGATGCGCTAGCTGATAGCCCCCCATCGACGCTAACATCTGCACTACCATCTACAAAATCATTTTCACCGGCGTAATCTACAATAGCGGAATATTGCGTTACCGAATTTTCAGTTGCAGTACTTTCCTTGGGGACGGTTGCACCGGAGGTTTGTGGTGCTACCCAATAAGGTTGCCTCGCTAACGGGTAGCCCGGTAACACTAACCGACGCGAGCCAGGCAAAAATAATTCCTGATACTTCAAGTGGTAGCCTTGCGTATAAAGCTCTGCTATCACTTCCAAATGCTCTAAGTACTCAGTTTTTGCTATACCTGCTCGATGACAATCCATTATGCATTGATTGCCGTATTTCTGCAGCGCAATCTGTTCACCGGAACCGTCTTGAACTAAAGATGACACCATTACCTGATTGGCCGCGCCAGTTTCGAGCCATTGACTTAGCTTACCAATAAGTTCTTGGTGACTTTGGGCAAGACATGCTAAGCGATGAGAGTGATGCTCGCGCCCCACCAGCAATGTATAACTGATATCATTGAGCGAGAAATTAGCTGCTTGTATTTGCTGGAGGTAACTGAGTAAATGATCTATTTGTCGTCGAAGCTGCTCTTTAGTGTTGGCCGAAAGTACTATTAAATACGCAGGCATGTGAATAGGATTAGCTAACAGCATAGGTGGCTCTTCAACCACCAAATGTGCGTTAGTACCACTAAAGCCAAATGAGCTCACCGCCGCACGACGTTTGGTTCCTGGCGCCACATCCCAGTCACACAGTTGTGTATTGACATAAAATGGGCTGTTGTTAAAGTCGATCGCTGGATTAGCTGATTGAAAATGCAATGACGGTACAATTTTCCGATTGCGCATTGACAATAATATCTTGATTAACCCCGCAATCCCGGCTGCTGTCGCCGTATGACCAATATTGGTTTTTACTGAACCCAGGGCACAATATTGGCGTTTATCACTCGCTTGGCCAAATATCTTGGTCAGTGCCGCATACTCTATCGGGTCACCCAAAGGGGTGCCAGTGCCGTGAGCCTCTACCACTTGCAAACTTGCTGGCTCAATTTTAAATCTGTCATAGACGGTCTGCATTAAGCGCTGTTGCGACACTCCACTAGGTGCAGTTATACCATTGGTATGGCCGTCTTGATTGATACCGCTACCAATAATAACGCCATGAATAGTATCGCCATCTGCTAAAGCCTGTTTTAGCCGCTTCAGTACAACAATAGCCACGCCTTCGCCAGGCACAAAGCCATCTGCCCGGCTATCAAACGTATGACAATGCCCGGTTGCAGACAACATACCTGCTCGATTACACAATTGATAAAACGTAGGTGTGGTTTGTAAAAATACACCGCCCGCCAAAGCCATATCAATCTCGCCAGTCCATAACGCCTGATTGGCTAAGTGCGTCGCTACCAATGAGCTAGAACATGCGGTATCAACTGCCATCGCAGGCCCTTGTAAATTCAAATAATAAGCGACCCGCGCTGGCAATACCGAGGAGGCATTGCCCCAAAAGGCTTGCGGTGGTGGACGTTGAAATAATCGGTCGTAGTCAGAGTGACTACACCCTGCATAGACGCCACACAGTTTACCTTGCAAACTCTCGCCAACATAACCAGCGTTTTCTAGGGCTTTCCAACTTTCCTCTAAGAATAATCGTTGTTGCGGGTCCATATAAGTGGCTTCAAGCGGCGCTATATTGAAAAAGCCCGGGTCAAACAACGCAATGGAATCAACGAAACTACCTCGGCTGCAATAGGCTCGTGCAGAAGAATCTAGGTCTGGTTCAATACAATCAGCGGCCGACCAACGAGAGACCTCTTGGACCAAGTTACTACCCGCCTTGAGATGTTGCCAAAAATCTTCCAGCGTTTCTGATTGAGCAAAACGGCCGCTCATGCCAATAATGGCGATATCAGTCGTAGCGGCATTCACAGGCATATCACTTCTGGCATCACCTGCAGAAAGTTTTGTTTGGCTCTGTAACTCTGGCGGAATCTGCACAACAATTTTGCCAACATGCTTGCGTTCTGCCAATGCCCGGTAGGCCGCCCTTATTGATCTAAACGAAAAGCGTTCCCCAATAGTGGCTGATAGCAGCCCGTACTGATACAGGTCAAACATCTGCTGACAATGGTCCGCCAGCTTATCCGGTGCTTGCATCGTTAATTTTCTGAGGTCAACGCTGTAAAAACTCTGGTTATTATTAAGCATGGACAGATCAAGTGATTTAGCCGACTTTAATGCCGTCATCGCTATTTCTATATACCTACCACCCGCCTTAAGGCAATTTAGCCCTTTTTGCATAGCGTCACCGGATAAGGTATTAATAATCACATCGACGCCGACACCAGCCGTTAACCGATGAATCTCCGTTTCAAAGTCTTGTAACTGATAGTTAATAACATGGTCTACCCCAAGCGACGTCAAATAACTTAGTTTTTCCGCAGAACCCGCTGTGGCATAGATGATTGCGCCACTTTGTTTAGCCAATTGTATTGCGATCAGCCCTGTGCCACTTGTCGCCGTTTGAATCAAAATTGATTCGCCTGTTTGTAGTTGCGCTTTTTTAAACGCATCCAGCATCGTCAAGCTGACCGCAGGTAACGCGCATGCATCATCAAAAGACATAGCAGGCGGTTTAACTAAGACTTGCGATTGATCACATACCATCGCGGTTGCATGAGCGCCAAGCTCATCATTTCCCATAACTAGTACAGCGTCGCCAACCTTCACACCAGTCACATCTTTACCGACCCCAATAATGACGCCACTGGCTTCAAACCCCGGTGTAAAGGGATAGGGTGGCATAGTCGGATACAAACCTTGGACACAAAGCAAATCACCAAAATTTAAGGAGAAAGCACGAATCGACACACAAACTTGCCTCGGCTTCAAATCAGGTATGGGGGCAGTAGCAATGGTCAGATCATCAATTGAGCCCGGCTTTTGTATCAGTAAGCGATAATAGCTTGGCGATTTCCCCTCAGCATCTGTTATCAAATCAGATGAATCATTAGCTAGCTCTTCCACTAAGACATGAGGTTGCCCATTTAAATCATCCAATTGATAAGATAACGTTTCAGTAGTATGTCCCGGTTGTCCGGCAGATAAATATTGTTTGCTTTTGTCCTGTGGTGTTCCCGCAATAACTAGTGTTCTACCAATAACTTCATAATGCTCAGTAACAATAAGTTCCGTCAATTGGTTTAGAGTATGGTAATCAAACAACACGGTAGTGGGTAATAGAATATGAAACGCTTCGTTAATTTGATTGATTAGCTGTACCGCAATGATAGAATCGACGCCATAATCAGAAAAGCTTTGATCGTCTTTAATAACCCCAATCTGCATATTCATGACATCGGCAATACTAGCTCGTAGCAGGTCTTTGACATAACTGCGAACCATCTGCTCCGTAACATCACCAGTAGTATCCAAACTGATACCCAAACTGGTACCCAAGCTACCAGGAGTAGAGGTATTTTCTACTATAGATGCCGGCCGATATGATTTTTTATCAGCGGTAGCGAGAGGAAACTCCGGCTCACTGGCCATCGGCAATCGCACCACACCATCACTGCTGGCCGCTATGATCTGTTGACCCCAGCGGTGGCTAAGCTCTCGCGGAAAATAGACCGGGGCAAAACCCGACTCTCTCAATAAAACTTCCCAACCCGCCGGCTCAACCACCGGACTGCCACATATCCGCACTGCTCTATCCAGTGGCGACCACCAACCCGGTAATAAACCAAACGTTAAGTGCGAAAACAACGTCGCCTCACTCAACTCATTCAGCAGTAAGACACCGTTTCGCTTCAGACAGCCCTTCACATTTGCCAACGTCTCTCTTAGCCCCGGTGTCGCGTGTAAGACATTGGTCGCTATCACTATATCGTAGCTGCCTACTACTATCGATTGCCCTGTCAAAGGACGGGATACATCAAACAGACCCGTACTCAATGACGCAAGATCTTTCTGGTAATGTAACTCACCATGACGTAAAAACGCCTGCGATATATCTGTATACTTATACTCGGCTATCGACGAAGAAAACCGCGACAACAAGGGCAACAA
>JANQMK010000149.1 GCA_028280085.1 Pseudomonadales bacterium | reverse complement strand
TCCCGTTGGGTTTTATATAAAGGACTACAGCGCCATCCTCACAGCAGTGCTGTTAGGTATTGCTCTACCGCCCTACGCGCCCTGGTGGCTTACCGCTTTCGGTATCGGCGTAGCTATTATTGTGGCAAAACATTTATACGGCGGTTTGGGTTATAACCTATTTAATCCAGCCATGGTGGGTTACGTCGTGTTGCTAATTTCTTTTCCGACCGAAATGACGCTGTGGGCGGCCCCGCGCGATATCATAGCGGACCAACCTAGCTCGCTCAGTTTTATCGACACACTGGCAGTTACATTCGGTACAACCGATTCGATTGACGCCTTTACAATGGCAACCCCGCTCGATGTGGCAAAACAAAATTCCACTCTCATGATCAATGATCTTTGGCAGCAAGAAGCGGTTTTCGGTCATATGGGCGGGGCTGGTTGGGAATGGGCAGCCCTGGCCTTTGCCGCCGGCGGCGTCTATTTACTTATAAAGCGAATCTATACCTGGCACGCTCCCATTAGTATGCTACTGGCACTAACGGTTATTTCGGCTTGCTTTTACGACAACGGGAGTTCAGCCAGCGCCGGCTCCCCTTTATTTCATATTTTTTCTGGGGCGACCCTATTCGGGGCCTTCTTTATCGTTACTGACCCCGTCACTTCCGCGGTAAGTATACGTGGTCGAATTATCTATGGGGCTTGCATTGGCATCTTAGTTTTTATTATTCGCATCTGGGGTAACTATCCGGACGCCATCGCTTTTGCTGTTCTACTCATGAACTTCTGCGCGCCATTTATTGATTATTATACGCAGCCTCGAACATATGGTCATGTTAGCCCGCGTTACGGCACAGAGAAAAAGGACTAGGCCATGCTAGCTCGAACGATCAGTAAAAATAGCATAGTGTTAACGGTTTTTGCATTTTGCACTGCAGGGATGATCGCTGTTATACAGATTAATACCAAAGATCGAATTCATACTGAGCAGCGCAAAGCTCAAGAAAAAGCGCTAATCGATATTATTCCAAAGTCTCGCCATAACAATGATATGCTAGACGACACCATACCGGTCGACAATCAAGAACTGTTAGGCCTCACTCAAACGGAGCAGATATATATCGCACGACAAAATGGCGAAGCTATTGCCGTTATTTTGCCGGCACAAGCGAGCGATAGCTATAGCGGCGAGCCCATTAAAATGATTGTGGGTATTAATCGAGACGGCACCTTAGCTGGTGTGCGTGTACTCTTTCACAAAGAAACACCTGGATTGGGCGATAAGATCAACACAAAAAAGAGTAATTGGATTTACAGTTTTGATGGTAAGTCTCTTGCTAATCCGGAGCCAAACCAGTGGAAGGTAAAGAAAGATAAAGGATATTTTGATCAGTTCACTGGCGCGACAATTACGCCTCGAGCAGTGGTCAGATCTGTTTATCAATCGCTTAAGTATTTTAAAGAACATAAAGAAACTTTATTTGCGCCTAAAACGCAAAACACCTTGGTACTCAATCAATAGAGATCTTGGCATGTCAGTGAACTATAAAGATATCGCCCACAAAGGCCTATGGGAAAATAACCCAGCTCTAGTACAGTTACTCGGCTTGTGTCCACTACTAGCCGTTTCGGTTTCCGTGGTTAATGGTATTGGTATGGGTATCGCCACAACGGTAGTACTGCTCGGGTCAAATATAGCAGTTTCAATTATTCGCAACCAAGTCACTGATGCCATCCGCTTACCTGCGTTTGTGATGATTATCGCCGCATTCACTACTTGTATCGAACTACTCATGCAGGCTTTCACCTACGAGTTGTATCAAATACTAGGTTTGTTTATTTCTCTGATTGTAACTAACTGCGTTATTTTAGGTCGTGCCGACGCTTTCGCCAGCCGTCATTCTGTGCCTGCGGCGGCCTTTGACGGGCTGATGATGGGAATTGGCTTTAGTGTTGTGTTAGTGTTATTGGGTGCTCTACGCGAGTTATCCGGCGCAGGCACTTTATTTGCTGATATGCATCTACTATTTGGCGATACCGCAAGAGACTGGACATTGCATCTATCAGATAATTATCAAGGCGTACTTGTTGCTATATTGCCGCCCGGCGCCTTTTTGTATACCGGATTACTCATCGCGGCCAAAAATGTTATTGATCGAAAAATCGAGGAGAGACGCAAGGCGCAGGCCAGCACAGTTAAAACCGCTTCACGTCGCGTAAGAACAACCGGTAAGATAACCTAAACTACTGCTCTAGACTGTCCGCAATCCACCATAACGGCTCTGCTATTCAGCTGGCCATACATAGGACAAGGGATAAGTAACCATATTGCTTGGCGCTTATATCCTTAGTTGCAGCCACTCAAATACAGTAACTTAGTTACGAAAATATTAGTTACGACAACGTTAATTGAGACAATAACGGTACAATTGTAGTAGTCGTTTAGAGAATATTTTTCTATTATCGATTAGTTATTTATTACTAGTCGGTATTAACCAGCCAGAGTGAAATCCCTCTAAAAGTAGATAGCTAAACCAGTCTACCATTCCCCGTAACCTTCATACGGACTGCATGAAATATACCTTTCCGACTGCATTTGGCCGATTTTTGGATAGCTGCAACCCAAGGTAGCGACAAATCTACTAGGGCAGCTCTGAATGCACATATCAATATAAAACTTAGCAATAACGATATAAGACATTAGCGCTAAAAGTAACGTCATATCCCAAGCTGGCAGCTGTAGTACACCCTCAGCTGTAGAAAAGGCTTATCCCTAATCTTCTTGCCAACGCATTTTTTCTCGTAAAAAGCAGATAACCTATGGCGCTCCAGTACGTTGCCCCCTTCGAGTGAAATAGTCCAAAAGCCGGACGCTGAGAAAATTTGCGCTAAAATAAATATTACGGGTTACCATTATCCTAGCAGGAGTAATACGCGCATTTTTCATGGACAACAATGATTAGAGTTAGTGTTGGTTCTAAGCAAGCAAATCAATATGCTCGTCTTGCCACCCCTGCTAATTAAGATACGGATAACACCTTATAATAGGCCGAAACGAAATGCAGAATAGATTAGGCATATCATATAATGAATAGCCTTTCAAAAAAGAATGTTCGCTTTCAAATTATGCTGATAGCCGTTATCGGCGGCTTCGGTTTTTTATGCTACTTGCTATTTAATTTTCTTGTCGCTAAAGAAAACGAAAGACATATAGAGGATATTCGCAAAGTCAAATTTCCTATACTCGAATCAATTACCGTCGCCCGCAGCAACTTGGTCTATACCAAAGACACGCTCGCTAACGCCATTGGTATGGAGGATATTGACTTATTAGAAGAAGCTGATGTCTCTACAGAAAAAATACTTGACGCTTTATCAGAGATAGCTCAGTACAGCCCCGATTTATCTCATGATGTAGCAACACTGTCTGATCTTCTCAATAAATACTACATACCTGCTCGCTCGCTGTCACGACAGCTTATTGAAGATTCGACGCAATTAGAGCAACACCAGGACAGTGCTACTAAAATTAATCAAGCCTACGCTGCTTTTAGACAGAAGCTACTCGACTTTCGAGAAAAAAACTACCATATCTATGCCGATGCGCTTTCACGTGCCAATAATGAAATTAAGAAAGGTATTTCCCTTGGGTTAGCATTGGGACTCTTCATGATAGTCATTTTAGGCGTTCTAGCCTGGACTATTGCCAACAAAGTGCTCAGCATGATATCCAAAAGCAACCAGCTCAAAGATGAATTTCTTGCAACCATCAGTCATGAGTTACGAACGCCTATGAATGGGGTAAACGGCTCACTAGAACTACTACGGATGTCTAACCTGCCGGAGGATGTTGCCAGTTATGTCGATACTGCCGTATCGTCATCTAACGACATGATGACATTAATCAACCACTTACTCGACTTCAGCGAAGCAAGATCTGGTGAACTTGTCCGATATACTGGCCGTTTCAATTTACGTTTACAACTGGCATTACTCTCAACCAAATATCAAAATAAATGCAGCCAAAAAGGCATTGAATTCACTTGCGATATGTCAGATATAGCGGTAGATGAGTTAGTTGGAGACTATCAAAGGATGACTTACGTCCTCAACCAGCTACTAGACAACGCGACTAAATTTACCCACAGCGGTCGAGTGATGTTATCAGTTAAACAGGCTGGTCACCCTGATAATCCCAACCAATATATCATTCAGTTTAATGTGTGCGATACAGGTATCGGTATTCCACCCGAACAGCACCGCTTGGTTTTCGAGCCCTTCAAGCAGGTCGATGGTTCATTTAGCCGCACCCACGGTGGATTAGGTATCGGCTTGTCAATTTGCGCCAAGCTAGTCGAGCTAATGGATGGTGAGCTCACTTTTACTTCGATCAAGGGCAAGGGTTCGAACTTTTCACTAACCTTGCCATTCGAAAAAGCGGATACCCTTGACAAGCCAAGCCCCATTAACGCTACGGATTCCCCACCACTGGAACAGCACGCTACGCAACTTGATCAAGCCTCGGAAACTAAACCAGCCGCAGAAAAAAAACGGGTCATGGTGGTAGAAGACAATGCAATCAATCAAATGGTGCTTAAGGGAATTTTGAAAAAGCTGGGCTATGATGTCATTACTGCAGACAATGGCAAGGTCGCTGTTAACACACTGGAAAAAGAGCCGGTCGATGTCATTTTAATGGACTGTCAGATGCCAGTTATGGACGGTTTTGAAGCAACCAGAACGATTCGCAATTCTAGCTCGCCCAATAAAAACAAGCCAATTATTGCAGTAACCGCTAACGTCATGGCCGGTGATAAAGAACGTTGTCTTAATGCCGGCATGGACGACTATCTAAAGAAACCAATTGACAAATTAATTATCAAAAACAAACTTGAAGAGCTGACGCCTGAAGATTCACTACCACAGCAAGCTGGCAAATAACACCTCACTATCCTTCGCGGATAAGTTCGCTGTCATTTACACAGATAACCCACCACGTTCATGAATAACTTCAAGCGACAAACTCCCCACTTGACCAATGTAATTAAACTACCGTTACGTTTTACTGTTGCTTTTGGCCTTGTTCGTCTAGATAGGAAACTATCCAGGCAAAAGGCGCGTTCCAGTTAATAGTAATTTCATTGACTGACCACGCATCTATATTGTCGAGAAAACACTTCTGAGGCGCACAGCCGGTAAGGAACTCTTGTGCAACCGGGTCCTCAAGACCATTGTTAGGTCCCCCTGACATTGCGCCCGCAGGTGCTGGTGGAAAAGCCGGGTCCAACACTTCAGCCCAAAAACGGTGATGAGGATATCTCTCGGCTAATGTGCCATAACCGGTTACATAGGAGTGGTCCATCGGGTTACGTCCGAATATATATTCAGCACTTCGCATGAAGGCATTGAGGTAAGAGGTAGAACCAGTAAAGTCGTGGGCTAATGCCAATACAATCATATTATTGACAACGAAAGAGTTAGACCCCCATGGGTAGGACTCCTCTGAGATCGGCAACGCGTAACCTTCTGTATTCACAGAATCCCTGTAGTTACTAGCGGCATCAGTAATTGCCAAACGAGCAAAAATAGACCAGCTTAAATGTTGAATTCGCACAAACTCTAAATCGTTTCCTATCGTCGCTAACGAAATCATTCCCAAACCATCGGTTCTCCCCCATGTCATAATACTGGTATCGCCGGTTTGTACCGTTAAATGCAAAGGTGACGCCTCCATATCTTCTGCGTACTGAGTGTCCCTAGTGGCAAGGTATAGTTCAGTCGCGGCCCAATAAAAATCATCTTCCACCACGTCATCATTGTAAGGCCCACCACCAACACTAACTGGATTCGCTAATAAAATAGGGTTATCCAATGCTGCTTGGTATGCGATAACAGCTTGGTCAAGACACTGGTCAGCAAAATCAGAGTCGATATCTCTATAGATACGGTAACATTGCGCACCAACGGCCGCTAAATTCAATGTGGCCGCAGTAGAGGGAGGATGGATAAAACGGCGCTGAGGATCATTATGTGGTGCCAATGGCAAGCCGGTCCAAAACTCATCATGAATTTTATGATAAGCCATACCCTCATTGGGCTGCCCCTCAGCGACCTGCATTTTAAGCATCCATTCGAGTTGCCAGCGAGCTTCATCCAGTAAATCAGACACGCCGTTGGTACGTTCTTCGGTTGGCAATATCATGGTGCCATCAGCAAAATCGCTAAGCGTATCGCCAAGAAACTTGGTACGCTCGTATAAATTAAGTAATGTCCATACAGAAATACCGCCGTTAACCACATACTTGCCATGATCACCAGCGTCATACCAACCGCCCATAACATCTTGTGTAGTACAACCG
>JANQMK010000406.1 GCA_028280085.1 Pseudomonadales bacterium | reverse complement strand
GCGCTACGCGATAGAAAAATAGCCGAAGGATTGGTCACTTCCTTCAAGCCTTGTTCAGTCATTGCAAAAACACCTAATTCATTAACCGCACCAAAGCGATTCTTGATGCCACGTAATGTCCGAAAACGACTATCTTCCGCACCTTCCAGCATAATAGAACAATCAATCATGTGCTCTAACACCTTAGGGCCAGCCAAAGTACCATCTTTAGTGACATGTCCAACCATTAATAAGATAGTGTTAGTTTGCTTGGCGTAACGTGTTAAATAAGCTGCACTTTCTCTTACTTGGGCAACACCACCAGGCGCCGATGACAACTCTTCCACGTGTGTGACTTGGATGGAATCAATCACTAACACCCTAGGCTGAATCTCATTGGCCACATGACATATCGCCTCAACACTGGTTTCAGTCAATAACTTCAATTTTGAGGTTGGCAAACCTAACCGTTGTGCGCGCATTGCCACCTGCTGCAGAGACTCTTCGCCAGTGACATACAGACATGTCATCGTTTCGGCCAAAAAACACATTGTTTGCAGCAGCAACGTACTCTTACCCGCACCTGGATGGCCACCAATTAATATCGCGGAACCCGGGACTAAGCCTCCCCCTAGGACGCGGTCAAATTCACTGGCACCACTCGTCAAACGTGGCAGTTCTTTAAGATCAATCTGGTCGAGGGCCTGAATTTCATTTTGCCCTACAGCGGCACCGGCAAATCCCGTCTGTTGGCCCGCTGCTAACATACGCGATCTAGAACTGCCTAACCTTACCTCTGAAATGGTATTCCACGCGTTGCAATCATTACATTGCCCTTGCCACTTTTTATACTCCGAGCCGCAATCAGTGCAAACATAGGCAACCTTTACCTTAGCCATTAATGGCGACTCCTTCATCATTCTTAAACACAGTACAACAAGCAAGCCAGTTAATAATAGAACCACCTATGACTTAAAAGACTTTAAACAACGTATTAACGGTAAGTGGTTACTGATAACCTAATCGCTTAGTCCTAACTATTCTATCAAACTTGGCCGCAAACCATGGCCAAAATAAAATGAAACAGCAATAATGGCTATTCGGCTGACATGCGCTATGCTCCCAACGCTAGTCAAGCCAACGGTTAACCCCTACAATAAAGCCAAACAACAATACAAACTACTGCCATGACAACGTCTTTGATCCCTGAAAAGCCATTACTCATTTCACCTGGTCTAGCTGCAACTATCGGCCTAGAAGAAGCGACGATGCTGTGCATACTGGCAGATTTAGTCACTTATAGAGACACAATAAATAACGGTGGTTATCAGTGGCTAGAAGTCGACAACGACATATTAATCCAAGCGATGCCGTTCTGGTCAGAGCTTGATATCCAACGTATTAGCAAAAGCTTACGTGATAAGGGCATCATTCTTATCTCGTCAGCACCATTTGGTGGCGACCTTACCTTTAAGTTTGCTCTTAATGAAAAAACCTCGCCCGCCAATGACTTATCGACTCATCAGGCACCTGAACCGGAGCAGATGAACGTTGATACATTCAACCGACCTATCTATGCAACCAGCCAACCTGACTACACAGATCAATTGAGAGCAAACGTTGCCAACAAGCAAGAATTTGCCGATGCACAATATAGCCGTAATAAGCGCATTATACCTCCCAATTGGTTACCTTCAGAAGATGTCTTAAAGCAAATTAAAATGCGAGGTGTTCCCCACTGGTTTGCTGTCGCGCAAATCCCAGAATTTGTTACTTTTTGGTCAGAAAGGCGAGAGGCTCATTTTTCCTGGGGCTCGAAATTTCTTAAAAGCGTTGTTATTTCATGGGAGAAACATCAAGCCGAGGTGGCCGAAAAAGAAACTAACCATAGCATTTCATCTCACTGGCGACCCAGTGAAGATGCGCTAACTATCTTACATCGCCTGGATATCCCCAGTGATTTTGTTGAGGATGCGATACCAGAGTTTGTACTTTACTGGACCGAGCGCGGACAACACAGCAAAACCTGGAACTCTAAATTTATTACCCACGTTAAATTGCAATGGGCGCGAGTTAACTCGACATTAGAGCACGATAACCAACCCACCCGCATTGATCAACACTGGCAACCCAGTGAAGACGTCTACGATGTATTGAAGCTAGCAAATATTGATGTATCATTTGCTCAAAGTTTAGTGAAAGAATTTGTTATATTCTGGCGTGATGCCAATGAGCTGTCCCGTTCTTGGAATACTAAATTTCTACAGCACGTCAAATTCCACTGGGCAAAGCAGCACAATTTAGCGACAAGCCAGCTGACAAATCCAACAGGCAATTACCATGCAAGACAACAGCACACTGCTAGAACAAGTAACGAGCGGACTAAAAGCACCTTCGAACGACTCACAGACAGAAGTTGGGCAGAAGGCATCGAAGAACCGTAGCGATAACCAGAGCTCCCAAGCAGATCACGTCGATGCAATTAACCAACTGTTCACAGAATTTGAACTGGGCTATCACAATCAATATCATAAGGCCTTTCCGAACTGCGAAACCTTGCAACTCGCTAAGCAACTTTGGTTAAAACATTTAGCACCGTTCGAACCAAGGCGCATTGTCCAAGCTGGACGCAAAGCGATCGCCGAATCAGAATACCTACCCACTATTCATAACATGCTAAAATACTGCCAGCCCAGCCTGGCAGACTATGGACTACCCGAAGCCCGATTAGCCTATTACGAAGCTTGCCAGGCCCCAAGTCCTAAGGCCGAATACTCGTGGTCTCATCAGGCAGTTTATTATGCCGGCAAAGAAACCGATTGGTTTTTTCTTGCCAATACCGCAGAAAGCAAAGCCTTACCGGTATTCACAAGAAATTATGAGATGGTTTGTCAACGTGTCTTTAATGGCGAGGAGCTTACTATTGAACTGCCAAAAGCTATTCCACAAACTGTGTCCACGCCAATGACTAATGAACAGAAAAAAGCAAGACTTAAGGCCTTGCGCGAGGATATTGGTATATAAATAATAATGGTGCGCAAGCCATTTGAGGCATAAATAGCAAGTATATGGCTGCCGCTAGCAATGCTGAACCATTACCACTCATTTTGACAACTCTGGAAAATTAGTAGCCCTTGTTAATAGCCCTGATAGTCCATCGCTAGATTTTCAAAGCGTGTGTATTTACCAATAAAGGCCAGACGACAGGTGCCAATAGGCCCATTACGTTGCTTGCCGATAATAATTTCTGCCACACCTTTATGTTGCGTATCTTCATTGTAGACTTCGTCGCGATAGATAAACATAATGACATCTGCATCTTGCTCAATTGCGCCGGATTCTCGCAAATCAGAGTTGATGGGGCGTTTATTAGGCCGCTGTTCCAGACCACGATTAAGTTGCGATAAGGCGACCACAGGGACATTAAACTCTTTTGCTATGCCTTTAAGTGAACGGGAAATTTCAGATATTTCCTGGGTCCGACCATCCGATTTACCTGACACCTGCATTAACTGTAAATAGTCAATCATAATCAAGCCGAGATCGCCATGTTCACGTTGAATCTTGCGCGCTCTCGAACGCACTTCAGGCGGTGTCAGCGCGGGGGTATCATCAATAAATAACGGTTTGTCTTTTAATAGGCTGACAGCTTGGCTTAACTTGGGCCAATCTTCTTCATCCAGTCGACCATTCCTTATCTTCGTCTGATCTATGCGCCCCAATGACGACAGCATACGCATCGCCAGGGCGCTCCCGGGCATTTCCATACTGTACACTAAAATCGGTTTAGTCGATGTTAATAGCGCATTCTCAACAAGGTTCATGGCAAAACTGGTTTTACCCATACTCGGACGGGCCGCCACAATAATCATGTCAGCGGGCTGCAAACCACACGTCATATCATCGAGATCAGTAAACCCCGTGGAAACCCCAGTAATACGACTATCGGAGTTAAACAATGTATCGATTTTATCGACAGCACTTTTGAGAATACTGTTAACATCGATAAAGCCACCAGATTTGGGCTGTGATTCGGCTATTTGTACAACCTTCCGCTCTGCCTCTTGCACCAGCGTTTCACTATCCTGGCCCTCTGGATTAAAACCCGAATCCGCTATTTCCGCTGCTACCGCAATCAACCGGCGTAGGGTAGAACGCTCCTTAACGATCTTTGCGTAGGCTCTAATATTGTGCGAACTCGGGGTATTTTGCGCGAGCTCACCAAGATAAGACAAGCCACCAACATTTTCGAGTTCGGCAATCTTATCCAGAGCTTCAGCTAGGGTAATAACATCAAGCGGTTCATCATCTTCGACCAATTTTTCCATCACTTGGTAAATGGTACGATGATTGCGCCGATAAAAATCATCCTTTTGTACTAGCTCGCTAACCGTTTCCCAAGCGTTATTGGATAACATCAAACCGCCCAGCACCGATTGCTCAGCCTCAATAGAATGGGGCGGCGTCTTAACGGACTTAACGTCAGCGTCTTCGACTGAACTGATCGAGTTCTCTTCTAATACCGGATCAACTATGGTCATGTAGGCTTTAAATCACGAATGCGAATCGTCATGGAGGTGTTAATTTACCGCAGGTAAGCAACAGCACCAAGCTCAATAGGTTAATCGGTCCAATATGTAATCTGTGGCTATTATTTTCATTTTTATCGCTACAGACTCACACAATAAAAGTCTCACACAACAAAGTGGGAAAGTGAATAAAAAAGCACAAGCATGATCTGTTGCATCTCGTGCTTATACGCCACAGATCATTAGACAAACAACTCAGTAGATAACGCGACCAAGAAAGATGGCTATTCAGCAACAATTGCAACCTTGATAGTCGTCACTACATCACTGCCAAGCTGCAAATCGATATTGTATTCACCCAATTCTCTGATAACACCCATGGGCATTCTGACTTCACTTTTAGTAACACTTTCGCCCGCATCAGTAATGGCCTTGGCAATGTCCCGTGTACCTACCGAGCCAAACAACTTACCTTCTTCACCGGCGTTAGCGCCAATAGTGATAGACATGTCAGATAGCCTAGCGGCACGCCCCTCTGCTACACCCTTTTTCTCTGCCGCAGCTGCTTCCAGCTCAGCTCGCCGCTGCTCAAACTCTGCCACATTGGTTTCATTAGCCGGTACCGCTTTGCCTTGGGGAATTAAGTAATTTCTGCCAAAGCCTGGCTTAACACTGACTTGGTCGCCCAAATTACCCAATTTGCTGACTTTTTCTAATAAAATGACGTTCATAATCTATCGCCCTTATTCATTCCTCGCAGCTAAAACATCTAGACCTAACTGCTATCACAATAAAAAACTATAAACTTCCGTTTCCAATAGACTTAAATCGCCCGCGAAAATCGAAAAAACTGTCCAGTAGTGCAGACGCCACAATTAGCCAAACGAACGGCTTAAGCGTCATTAACGCGATGTAAAAGACAACTAACCACACTTGTCCCAATTGCCACTGTTTAACAAACCAGTGGAACAATGACACACCTGCAATAATAAGCGGCAAGGCAATAAGATTACCCCAACTACCGCCAAAATCTCTATTCAGCAAATAGACAACGGGTACCAATAGCACTATCGATAGCACTATACTCAACCGAATATTATGAAACTCGACCTCAAATCCACCAGGATTATATAGCTGAGCCTGCCAATAACGACCAATCGCAAGACCAAAAATGGCATTTAGAGCACAGCTATAGCCAATAGCGCCCGCTATAAATGCTTTACCAGGAGCTTGAGGCAATGCCGCTGCATCAAGTCCCTGTCGTGTCTGTTCTTGATGAATCTGCAAGAACAGCTCTCTTAAGGTATCCTCAACATTTTGCAAATGGACTTCGCATGCCCACAGCACACCAAAGCCGCCTACTAGACTCACAATCATGCCGACAATGACGGCATTTTCCCAAGACACCGTAAGCCGTAACACTGCTGCCGCCCAGGTTGCGATAATCAAAGTTAGCGCTGGTGCCAAGGTCAACAAAAGCACCGCGGAGCCCTCTCGACCATAAAAACCGATCAAGAACAGCGCAAACAGCAAGCCCCACATAAAAACAATCAGGCCATCATAAAGTCCGCGTCGCAATAGGACTAATGCAATGACGGCAGAGCTAACTAGTGGCACCAAACTGCTCACAGCGGCAACAAATGAAGCTTGCGCTCGCCCTTGCATAACAAATTCAGCTAACGCACGCATACCATTAACCTAGCTCATCTCTTTTGATCACTTACCTATCTATCACACTCACTCTTGTCTACAGCACCTAACCAGTGACAGTACCTAACCAGTGACGCCAGCGTGAACAACGGCACTTTTACTGATGCTGATCAGTATATGGCAATAGCGCTAGGTATCGCGCACGTTTAATGGCCGTTGCCAATTGGCGCTGGTATTTTGCTTTGGTACCTGTAATACGGCTGGGTACAATTTTTCCCGTTTCAGAGATATAGGCTTTCAGGGTATCAAGGTCTTTATAATCAATCTCTTTAACGCCTTCTGCCGTGAAACGGCAAAACTTTCGACGGCGAAAAAAACGTGCCATGAAATCGCTCCTTAACTAAAGTGCTTAGTTATTCACTGAATATTTATTAATCTTCACCATCGTCAAGCGGGTCTGCTTCCGCTGCGATATCATCGTCCGCCATATCATAACTTTCTTTTTCAACGGCGGTAGTTTCTTCATAATCATCT
>JANQMK010000144.1 GCA_028280085.1 Pseudomonadales bacterium | reverse complement strand
AAGCGAATCTGGATAACCGGAGCATCCAAAGGAATAGGTGAGGCGCTGGCATTGGAACTTGGACAGCGTGGAGCCCAGCTGTTTATTAGCGGTCGCGATCAAGCCGCTTTGACAGCTATCGCAAACCAATTCAAACCAAACCAAGTAAGCTGTATTCCATTTGATGTTACCGACAAGTCAGCAAATCAGCAAGCTGCAATGACGATAGAGAGTCAGTTCACTGCGCTGGATATCGTCATTCTAAATGCGGGAACCGCTGAATACGTGGATGTTCGCCAATTTGACAGCAATGTATTTGAACGGCAAATACAGTCAAACTTTCTCAGCATGGTATATGGCGTGGAAGCCGCATTACCACTACTACGCAAATCAAATTCAGCCCAGTTGATCGGCATGAGTAGCACGGCAGCCTATGGCGGACTCCCACGCAGCGAGGCCTATGGTGCCTCTAAAGCCGCCATACGCAACTTATTCCAAGCACTAGCCATATCTCTGGCTCCAGAGGATATCTCTGTTTCAGTAATTTGTCCGGGTTTTGTAAAAACACCGCTCACAGATAAAAACGACTTCCCAATGCCTATGCTGATCAGCGCCGACAAAGCAGCGCGATATATAGTAGACGGCATTAGAAAACACCAAAAAGAAATCAGTTTCCCGAAACAATTTAGCATAACGATGAAGCTAATAACTTCACTACCTTCACTCTTATATACAACACTAATCAGAAAAATGGTATTACAACAATGAAAATAGCAATAATAGGAACAGGAATATCTGGCTTAGTTGCCGCACATCACTTACATAAACATCATGATATCCAGATATTCGAAAGCAACAGCTATGTTGGCGGCCATACAAATACCATTGACGTACTGCACAACGGCAAGAATATTGCTGTAGATACGGGTTTTATCGTTTTCAATGACAAAACCTACCCAAATTTTATAGATCTAATTCGTTCACTTGGCGTGGCTTACAAACCGACGACGATGGGTTTTTCAGTTAAATCCGATCTTAACAACCTGGAATATAATGGCAGCAATATAAACGGATTCTTCGCGCAACGATCTCGGTTATTAAGTCGAGATCACTATAAACTAGCGCTTGAGATCATTAGGTTCAACAAAACCTCACAACGATTTTTACAAAATGATAGCGCTGATATAACCCTAGGCGAATATCTTTTTGAGTATGGATATTCACGATACTTTATAGACCACTACATCATTCCCATGGGTGCGGCGATTTGGTCCTCCGACCCTTACAAAATGTTTTACTTCCCTGCCCGAGCATTTTTAAATTTCTTTAAAAATCACGGCTTACTAAGTGTAAACGATCAGCCACAGTGGTACGTAATCGAAAATGGCTCACGCAGCTATGTGGAAAAATTAACCCAGCCTTTTAGACATTTAATCAATTTAAATACTGCAGTACGTAGTATCCGTAGACAAGCATATAAAGTGTTTGTCAAAACCGAAGGTGAACGCGAACACACATTTGATAAAATAATCATTGCAACTCATAGCGACCAGGCTCTTAAGTTGCTGGAAGACCCGGATTCAAGAGAGTCTGAGATTCTCGGCAGCATTAAATATCAATATAACGAGGCCGTGCTACACACAGACGACGGTCTATTACCCAAACGCCGGCACGCTTGGTCCGCCTGGAACTATCATATTCCCGCTGTAGATAGCCAAAAAGTAACCCTGACCTACAATATGAACATCCTACAGGGCATCGATTCAGCAGACCAGTTCTGCGTCACTTTAAATAATCGAACCGCAATTAACCCCGGTAAAATCATTAAATGCATCGATTACGATCACCCAGTATTTGATGTTCATGCATTAAATGCCCAAAAACGTTGGTCAAATATCAATGGGGTTCGTAATACCTTCTATTGTGGTGCCTATTGGGGTCACGGTTTTCACGAAGACGGAGTAAACAGTGCCATCAATGTTGTTAATCTAATTGCCGAGCAAGATAGTCATGAAAAGCTGTATATTCAAAGGGCTAGTTAGTCACCGTCGCTTTCAACCGCGCTCGAATAGCTTTAGCTACCAGCTATTCATGTTATACCTTGACTTAGATGAGCTTGATACTGTTTTTGACCGTTATTGGTTCTGGTCAAGTAAGCGATTTTCACCAGCCTGGTTCCGGCGTAAAGATCATTTATTTGATAGTAACATCGATATTCGCGATGAAATCAAAAATATCGTTAAAAGCAAAACAGGAAAAAACCCTGAAGGCCCAATTAGGTTGCTTACTCACTTACGCTACTTTGGCTACTGTTTTAATCCCATAAGCCTATATTATTGCTTTGACAGGCAAGACAGTAAAATCGAATACATTGTCGCTGAAGTGCATAATACACCATGGAATGAAAGACATTGCTATGTCTTAGCTAACAACCAAAACGATGGCAATCAAAAGAAAATGTGCTTTAAAAAAGACAAAACATTTCATGTCTCACCATTTATGGATAAGAATATGGTGTACGAGTGGACTCTAACAGAGCCTAATGAATTATTGCTCGTAAACATCAAAAATATGCGAGGCTCAAATAAGCTATTTGACGCAACTCTAAATTTGAAGAGAGCGCCAATTAATAGTTTTGAGCTAGCCAGCGTATTAATTGGCTTTCCATTCATGACTGTAAAGATTATTGCGCTGATATATTATCAAGCCCTGAAAATATGGCTGAAAAAGATTCCGTACGTACCACACAGTAGCGCAGATACACAAATTTAAATCATATTGAGAGAAAAGGCACTATGAAAGCAAGTGAAGTCCTTCATAACGACTATCAAGACAGAAGCAAAATCAGTTGGTCTACTCAGTTAGCTAAAAAGCTAATTCACAAAAAACTGAGCAAGATACAATTCGGCCAAATAAAACTGATTGACGAACAAGATGAGTATAACTTTGGTGAGATAGATGCTTGCTATACATTACACGCTCGAATAAATGTAAAAAATATGTCTTTTTATTCAAAGATTCTATTGGGAGGGAGTATAGCGGCAGGCGAAACCTATATGCGAGGCGACTGGGACAGTGATGATTTGCTGTCATTAGTACGTATTATGGTATTAAATCGAGATCTGCTAACACAACTCGATTCGGGTTTATCATGGGTACAAAAGTGCACAGACCTGCCATTTCATATATTAAACAACAATAGCAAAAAAGGCAGCAAAAGAAACATACAAGCACACTATGATATAGGCAACGAGTTATACAAACTGTTCTTGGACGAATCAATGATGTATTCGTCTGCTATCTATGCAACCCGATCAGTGTCCTTATACGAAGGATCGATTCATAAATTAGATATAGTATGCAAGAAACTACAGTTGAGTGACAAAGATCATTTGCTGGAAATTGGTACTGGCTGGGGTGCGTTAGCATTACACGCAGCCCAACAAAATGGCTGCAGGGTAACAACAACCACTATTTCAGAAGAACAATATTTTCTAGCCATGGAACGTGTTAAAGCAGCCGGCCTTACTGATAAAATCACGGTATTAAAAAAGGACTATAGAGACATACATGGTAAATTCGATAAATTGGTCTCCATTGAAATGCTTGAAGCCGTTGGATATCAACACTATGATACTTTTTTTAGAAAATGCAACTCCCTGCTAAAAGATGACGGGCTGATGGTACTGCAAACTATCACGATTACTGACCAGTACTATCAATATGCTAAAAGATCTGTTGATTTTATTCAGCGCTACATTTTTCCAGGCGGATGTTTACCGTCCATTAACGTATTGACCGACTGTATAAGCCGTAAAACGGACATGCGTTTACACCATATGGATGACTTTTCCGAGCATTATGCAAGAACCTTAAGGGACTGGCGTGATCGTTTTGTAGCGTCAATCGATAAAGTGCGAAAACTTGGCTACTCAGATCAATTTATTCGCATGTGGGAGTTTTACTTGTGCTACTGCGAAGGTGGCTTTTTGGAACGATCTATCGGCGTTGTACAGCTAACACTACGTAAACCTTTGAATCGCAGAGAATATATTGGTTCCATGCTATGACAGATAAGTTAGTAAATTTTTTGATATTTCAAGTAGCCTGGTTTGCCTGCGCATTGGGCGCAGGCAACGATATTCCCGAGGCCGGCGTACTTGTACTTGCTGCACTATTAATTGTTCACTTTAGAATTCATACTAGAAATATGATTAGAGACTCCATATACATAGTATTAGTTGGGCTAGTTGGCTTCACCATAGACAGCTTACTCAGCATGTTTGGAGTGCTGAACTTTAAAGATACACTATATGCCCCACTCTGGTTACTAATGCTTTGGATGGTCTTCGCCACTACAATATTTTATTCACTTGAGTGGTTACACAATCGCTACTGGCTTGCCGGCATACTTGGGGCGCTCGGGGGGCCCTTGAGCTATTATGGAGGTAGCAAGTTTGATGCATTACAGCTGGGTGACAACATTCTACTCAGCATGGTGGTAATAAGTATATGTTGGTTTATGATAGTGCCGTTGATGTTAAAACTCTCTCAACTATCTGTATGCTTAAACCAGAAGATCATAATAGCCAGTAGCCAATAGAACTATTTTGTTGGCTCAAAACTTCACAAGTTTGCTTGCTGCGACTTGAGATTAGCCATCAGTGATCGCCTAAACCAACTCTCAATCAAATACTTTTCGTGTTGAAATCTCGAGTTTTTAAACTTAGTAGAGCCCGACAGATAATTTAAGTTTCTAAGTTCTTCTTGCTCCCTAGTCAACACTAATTCACCTTTGCCATTAGTCAATGTATAACTCAATATCATAGAAGGCGGGTCGGTTCGCTTAAATATTCGGGTGTTTGTTGCAACACTACTGGTCCTGACATCGCCTGCCAAATCAAGTTGAACGACTTCGACCTCCAATCTTGCATCCTCCGGCAAGTAGCGGTTAGCCAACTTCTG
>JANQMK010000064.1 GCA_028280085.1 Pseudomonadales bacterium | reverse complement strand
CATCTTTATCACCAGCCCGCGGTGGCTGACGCATTATGAGCAAGTTACCGTTACGAATTCTAGGAATAACAAAAAAATACTCTCCATCTCTTTTTACTGTCATAAAACTATTTTTTGGTTCTCCCCAATATTCATTAATGGGTTGAGTCACCGCTGAGGGTAGTTTATTGAACCACGTGAGATATGCGGCCACGGGCATCAACTCAGCGAGATCATCTTTTAATAGTGCTTCTAATTCATAATCGCGAAAAAACGGATAAAGAATACGATCGACGTTGTCTTCCAAATAGTCTGCGCCCATAGTTGCAACTGCGTAGCCCTGATCACTTAGTTCACTACTCATGGTTGCCAGTGATTTAGGAACGTTAAGAAACGAAGCACCAATATATTTTTCACCCCAAACCATCACTGATAGTTTCTTTTGCTTATTTGGTTTTGTCTTTAGTTGCACCCATTTCAGTGCTTTACCAACAAGAAAGTCCAGCTGATAATCGATAGCTTCTTGGCGCCCAGTTTCTTCGTTGACAGCCGCAACAATAACAGGGTCGATAACTCCAGCGGCTTCCGGCAATACCAATGTAAATGGTGTCATACCAGGGCTTATACCTTGTATGCTTTGCTCCCAATGGTGTTGATCACCATCGTAATAGGTCAACGCTTGCAACACAGGAACACCTAGCTTTTCAAACTCTCTCTTGCGCTGGTTTGCCCAGTGGATACTGCGAAAGTTAATAATCAAGTCCACCAGCGTATATCCATCCTTCATGAGCAACGGCGTGTAATCCCCAGTGATAGGACTCAGTTTAAAGAAAAAAGGCACAACCGCCATACCTTTTTCTTCTAGTTTAGCGATAGTGGCATCAACCACATGGGTCGTGCCGGCTTCAATCAGTGCGCGCTGCAGCAAAATACCAATAACAGGCTTATCTTCGGACATCGCAAACCGCCATTGGCGATATTCTGTAAAACTACTAAAAACAAGCCCACTGTAGTCAGGGTGGTAGATGCCCATTTCGGGATAAATGATAGGTGATTTAATAGCGATTGAACTTGATGACAGAACTTGGTGAATTAGGTACTCAGACATGCGGTGGAGATTCTCACGCCCACCATTGACATAATACTGATTCAGCAATGCAGCCTGTTTAGATGTAATACCTTTACGTAATCTATCTTGCTCAAGCCATCTGATTGCCAAGAATTTTGCTGAACTCGTTGCTACTATTGGGATATATTTTTCATAGGTCAATGTTGATTCCCGCACAGATACGCCGTCAAAAATAACCAATCGATAGCGGTTGAACAGTCGTTTAGCCGCGGACAAATTACCAATCTGTTTTTCTGCAATCTGATCAATCGTTAAATTCTCCCCGGCGGTGACCTCCTTTAACAAGGTTACTTTGGCTTTGTTACTGTGGGAGGAGCTCACAAACAAAATGCTGTCTGATTGAGCCGTGGCTTTTGGCAAAAACATCAGTAAAGTACTTAACAGTAAACCGCAGGAAAACCAGTATTTTTTGTCCATAATGATACGCTCGTTCTTTTTTGACAGCCAATGATATATTTAAAAAAGCACTCATTCTTTCACGTACTTAATTTTTTATTTTTTCAGGCACATATACGATAGAACCATCAGCTAGCTTATAGGCGGTACCAGCTTTAACACCCTCGCCAGAGCCAATCTCGCCACTATCGCGATAAGTTTCAATTCTTTCACCCTGTTTAATGATCATTTCCATTTCTGGCGTTCCCGCATTTTTTATAACAGTGACATCATCTGCTAAAAACGAATTCAACGGATTTTGAGCGATAGCAATTAGTAGTGCTGCAATCAAAACCAAGAATACGTCAACCAGATTTATGACAGACAATGCCGGATTGATAGATTCATCTTCGTCTAATAGTCTCATCACCCTGCCCTATCGCAATGCCCCTGGCGAGTTATCCATTTGTTTGGTAAAGGCCACCAACTCTGCCGCTAGCCATCGTTTTTTTACACTAGCAATCCAAAAAGTTATTGAGGCAATAACCAGACCGAAGATAACCGCTGAGAATGCAACGATCAGGTTTTCACTAATACCCTGAATATTGCCATCCGCCAGGCTTTTTAGCGCCGGCCCCATTGGCACCATTGTGGCAATTAGCCCGAGCATAGGCGCTAAACGGCTAACGGTACGCACCGTTTCTAATTCCTCCAGTGCAGCGATATCCAACTCGTCGCGACTGATAGTAGGCTGAAAAAAAATAAGCGTCGCTAATGGGTAGCCCTTGAGTTGGGCTACATCAGTAGGAAAACGGTTGTGCGATATTTCGCGGTAATTCCACTGGTTGCGCCGTCGCAAGATAAATTGCCACATGAAATCGCCCAGTGCAAAGAGACTGTAAGCAAATAACAGCGCCAACAATAAGAGTATTGGCACCATAAATAGCCCAGACAACTGAAACATCATATATTCAATAACTTCCATATTCATTCCCATCGGCTAATTATCGTTCCATTTCAACGATATAGTTTATAAATAGCTCTATTTTTAAATATAAATAAGAATTATTTGCATTTAATCAAATCCACGTGCTAATGTAAATAATAATCGTTATCATTTATTAGAGATTGTATTGTGATAAAGCCAATTGTTACTTTACGCAAACCAACACTGTTGGTTATGGCTGTCATTGGGTTGGGTTTAAGCCACGCCAATAAACTCACGGCTCAAAATAATCAACGTGATGTTAACAACACATCCCAACCTCTCAATTTGGAGCTCGATGAGTTGGTTGTCACGGGAACCAGAACAGAAAAAATGTTACTTGGTTCACCAGTGAAAACTGAATTGGTAACGCGCATGCAGATTGAGAAAATCCATGCGAGAGATTTAACAGAAGCCATTGAATATCTACCTGGCGCAATGCTGCGAAAAGTACACGGCAAGACAGGGCAAGAAGTATGGCTGCAAGGTGTTGATGCCGATCGGGTTGCAGTGTTGATCAATGGAGAGAGAGTCGCAGCCAGCACTGGTTCTGCTGTTGATTTATCCCAAATCGCGGCGCTAGATATCGAAAGAGTGGAGATTATTAAAGGCCCAACGTCAGTACTCTATGGTAGTTCTGCTATCGGAGGTGTCATTAACGTATTTACCCGTGAACCCGAACCCGGTTTTCACTATTCCCTTACTATTGACGGTGGCAGTTTCGGTGATCAGAATCCTGAAGGTACTAGCACGGACATTGCTAACCGCCACGTTGGCAGCCTAGTTAGTTTAGTTGATGAAGCGCTCACTTATATGCTCACATTTGACGAAAGAGATTCTGACGGGTTTAAAGTCGACACCGAAGCGTGGGAACAACACGGCGCAATTGGTCAGAAACGTAATGGGCTAGCTCGAGTCAGTTTTAATCCAAACGATAATCAAGAATACACGGTGTCAGCCAGCATCTATGACGAAGATGTTGACAATCTATTTTCAGTCAATGCCGGCGGAAAGATCATTCCCTTCACTAAAAAAGAAGAAGCCATTCGCAATCATATCAGCGCAACCGGTAACTGGCTGATAGCCGATAATGATAGTCTGAATGTGCAGCTGTATCATGACAGTTTTACTGACAAAACAAATCAGGATAACGCGAATACGCCATTTATGGATCAGGAGCGAGACGCTGACATGCAAGCATCGAGCGCCTCTCTGCAATGGGACCACCATTTTAATGACCATCAGATATTAACAATGGGGTTGGAAGGCTTCTATGAGGAACTCCATCAAGAACAATTTCAACGGACAGAAAATAGCTTTAGGGCCTCTGTCGAGGTTTCCGACGCAAAGCGAGACAGTCTAGATTTATATGTTCAGCATGATGCAATTTTTGGTCGCTGGGAGTTTGTGCCTGGTGTACGCATTCAAGATGACAGTGATTTCGGGTCTCACATTACGCCTAAACTCAATGCACTTTATTACCTTGAGACTATTGATAACGATCACTACTTTCGTTTTGGCATGGGCCTAGGTTATCGGGTCCCTAACCTGAAAGAACGCTACTTTACCTTTGACCACAGCCACCTCGGTTACATGGTTATTGGAAACCAACAACTCACACCTGAAGAGTCTAAGAATTTGCAGTTGGGCTGGTCGGTATCAAACATTCCCACCTTGCTGTTTGATATCGGCCTTTTTTATAACGATTTAGATGATTTAATTACTACCGACATTGACCCAGTTCAAAGCAGTGAAACTGGCTTGCAAATTTCTGTTTACAAAAATCTAAATAAAGCCCGTATTAAAGGTGGCGAGTTTTCACTCCGTTGGCTGCCCTATCGTAACACTATCTTTAATTGGGGTTACACCTACCTTGATGCCATCGATAGAGCGACCAAGAAAAGGTTAACCCAACGTCCTCGACATTTGGTAAAAGCTGCCATCGAATGGCAGTTTGACCTGATTAAGTCAGATTTATCATTGAATTATCAATGGCAAGACAAAGAGTGGGCCGACTTAGCCAATACTCGTGACTCGCCAAGCTGGAGTAAAATCGACTTGAAGTTTAATTATCATCACAAGCAACAACTGACGCTATTTAGTGGTATTGATAACCTACTCGACGAACAAAGAGACTTCTCAGACTCAGACGACAAACGTCCCGAAGAAGGTCGTATGGTATATATCGGTTTACGAATTGAAAGCTAAGTCCATCTCCTCTCATTTACCAATTTAATCTATAAACAAAGTTAATCTATACACAAAATTAATCTATACACAAAGGAGTACTCCCATGCACAACCCTACTAGCGCAATAACTACTATTTTACTGGTCAGCCTCATTGGTTTAACGGGATGCAACTCCAGCAGCAGTTCTGACGATCCGGAACCAAATACTATCGAAACAAATACTAACGAGCCGGAAAACCCGGAACCGCAGAACATAGAGAATCCTGATAACGACGCATCTGATAACAACGAAGAAGAACAACCCGAATCTACCGTAACATCAAAAATTATTGATGCCACATCCCGTTCCGCATACACCTACTTTAACCTCAATACGGCAGAAGTCGTTGAACTAACAGAAGATCAGGCAGCGCAATCATTAGAATGGCATATAGGCTTTAAGCGCGCTGGCTTAAAGCTTAACGGTGGTACCTCTGGTCCCGGCAATGTAGTCGGTGCAGTTGCTATTACTCAAGACGACTTTTACGATGGAAGCGAGGCTAACATTAGCGTTTTTACCAATG
>JANQMK010000303.1 GCA_028280085.1 Pseudomonadales bacterium | reverse complement strand
TGCTCCGCGATTTGTTCGGGTTGTCTTGGCTGTGGGGTAGACTGAGCGACTGTTGACTGAACTGTTGTCGATCGAACTACTGTCGGTTGAACGACATTGCCTTGAGGCGGCACGGATGCGCGCTCCACACTTTGCCTAACGATGCCGTCACTAGCAGCCGCGATAATTTGTTGGCCAAGAGAATGACCACCGGCTGCTGGAAAGCAGACACCGTCAAACCCTTCTGCTTGCAATACCGATTGCCAGCACTGGGCACTAAGCCCCGGGCTACCTGGTAAGCGTAGTCTCTCATCCTGGTATAACCACCAGCCTTTCAACAAACCAAAGGTGAGATGCGTGAACAGAGACCACTCACTGAGTTCATTCAACAATAGAACGCCGTCAGTTTTTAGTATCGCTTTGGTATTGCGTAGCGTTTCTCTTATATTCGGCGTCGCGTGTAGCACATTCGCTGCTATTACAATATCATAGCGATTGCCTGCAACGGATTGTTCTGCGAGAGGTTGAGATACATCAAACAGGGCGGTACGTAACGCCGCAAATGTGGGTTTAAATTCCACCTCTGCATATTGTAAAAAGGCCTTTGACAGATCCGTGTAACAATATTCAACAATGTTCTCTCTAAAAGCCTGCAACAGTGGCAACACTTGGGCAGTAGTGCCGCCAGTTCCCGCGCCTATCTCTAACAAACGCAGCTTGCTCCCGGGGTCCGCTTGTATAATTTGCTGAATCATTTCGGTCAGTGTGTGTCCCAGCATATCATTGAAATAGTCCGACACCGGATTACCGCGATACACCCCTTCCACGAGTCGCATCGATGATTGCGGAAATATCACATCAGTCGCTAAGCGCTCACCGCGCAATAATGAAGGTAAGGCACGTAAGCAGACTTCCAATAATTCCACCTTAGCTGGCTGATCTGAATCAATGAGCCAAGCGGGCTTAACGTTTTCCCATTCCTGCCACAATACGGATAGTTCGCGTGGTGTGTGTATGACTACACCCTCAGGGCTTAGATACCCCTGGTGTTGCAGGTATTCTCTACTGGTTTTTAACCATCGTTCATAAAACTCTGCTAGCCTGGGCCTCGGAGAAAGATCCTTTAAATGAGTTGGCGTTAAATGGACTGACGTTGCATTCAATTCACCTTGCTTGAATAAACCCACTGATAGCAAGCTAGCCAATAAGATTTCTGACCATAACGATTCCTTTTCTTCAAGGTGTGACTGTGCTTTACAGAGGTTATTAACTTTTTGTTCAGCCTGTTCTAGTACCCCCGCTTGAGCTAACCTACTCCAAGCCGCCTCCAACACTGATTGCCTTACCCCTGCGTAGTAGCTGATAGTTTCCTCAGTATTTATAATATCTCTACCAGCATTTCCGTCAGTTACCTTCAGCAATCCGATCTGCGAACAGCGAGCGCTAACAAATTGTCTTAACACCGACATGCCTTCTTCTGGCGTAATCGATCCTATACCCAACTGGGTCATCCGCGACCGATAGTATTCGTCGCTCACAACACCTACATCACCCCAGTAGCCCCAATTGATGACTTTCACCGGAAAGTCTCGCACCTGCGCCAATTGCAATGCATAGCTATCTTTAAACGTACAGCCCGCCGCGTAATTAGACTGACCGGGAGAATTAAAAAATGACTGCATAGACGAAAAGAACAACATAAAATCCAAGTCTTGCTCGCCAAATACAGTATCTATCGCAACACTGATATCGACCTTGGCCGATAAGCTCGCTCGAAAACCGGTTTCATCCATTGCCGCTAAACTTTGATCTTGTAATACAATGGCAGAATGCACAACACCATGAACGGCAGCATAACGCCGTTTAATCTCGGCAAACGCCTGATTTAATTCATCCAATTGACTAGCGTCAGCGGTGATATACCAGGGAGCCTTGCCATAAGTCACATCCAGTAACTCCAGCTTGCGAGCAATATCATCGTTGCACTCTCGTCGCCCAATCCAAATTAGATTGGCTTGATAGTGCTCCAACATATATCGGCTCCAGACTTCACCAATACCGCCAGCACCACCTACCACAACGTAAACGCCCTCTAACCGATAAAGAGGGCTCTCTATTGTGGGCATAGAAAAGGATACCAAGCTTCGCCGATACCATTCAGGAGCTCGATAGATTAGTCCATTACTTTGTGTATCGAATGGCAATGACAAACAAGCCTGAGCTGATATTGTTGCCAATGAGTCGACATCCAATACCCGCAGCTGCCACTGCGGATATTCTTTTGCTAAACTGCCCATCAAACCGGCTACACCCGAATGAGTTGATTCTATCGGGTCAAGTTGATGTAAACACTGCGTTTGACGAGTTATCACAGTCCATATCAGATGCCGGCTACCATAGTCTAACGCCAATAAAGCTTTAATTAAGCGAAATACCTGTACAACACCGCGCTCTTGCTGGGCAACAATTGAGTCGGATGTCACCTCGGGAGCAATCCACAATAACTGATCAAACGTATGGGTCGCTAACAGATCCGCTATCGCCTGTTGATCCATCGATTTGGATAAGACTAAACATTTCGCATGTGGGTAGCTCGATTGCAACCAAGCCAAGTGTCGATCATCAGTACTAACCAACAGTATCTGGCTATCCGCTGGTACCTTCACTGGTTGAACATTTCCTTTAGCTACAGGATTCCATACTGGCATTAGTGTCTGCAGTTGCTTGGACAATGGGCTCTCTAGCCGATCTTGAGTTGGTAAATTCACTGGTGATGCTATGCGCCGTGTACAAAATCCGCGTAAACAAACACACACATCGCCTTCGGCCGTACATATATCAATATCTATTTTTTGCACTTCACCTGTCAGTGAACTACTGTCTGCCAAGCGTACCCACGCGACCATTTTCTCTACACAGGGAGCTATGATCTCCACACTATCGAGAGCAAAGGGCAATTGAAGATCGATATTCAGATCTTCAATGCGGCCAGTGCCATAGTCATCGATATGCTTTGGGTCCAGGCTTCTGGGATCGAAGCTTCTGGGATCAAGGGATAAGCCAATAACAGACTGTAAAGCACTATCCATCAGACTGGGATGAAGTACGTAATCATGCAATGTCTCTTTAACCGATTTGGGTAAAATCAGGATAGCCAGCAATTGATTGTCACCACAATACAAAGTATCAATACCTCGGTGACCTAAGCCATAGGCCAATCCCAGTGTTTGAAACACTTGATAACACTGCGAGCCGCTCAACTCACCTCGAGTCATCTCTCCGCGCAAGGCGTTGATATCGAGACGCAGTAGCTGCTGACAATGAGCTAGCGTAGCTAACCCTTGGGCATGTAATATCTTATCTTTCGATGCCGAATCCGTACGGATTTCAAAACTCACTTGACCTGACTCATCACCGGATAAGCCAATATTGACGGCTTGCGCGGCACCATTCGCCGTTAACGGTTGAGACCACACCACATTCTTAAGCTGGATTGTCATCCCCGCGGGCAGCGAGGCTATTGATTTTTCCACCGCAGCGCGGGCTAACTCTAAATAGCCTACGCCAGGCAGTACCTTTTCGCCGGCAACTTGATGATCAGCCAAGAAAAATTCTTCTCCACTGAATTGGGACCTAAAACGTTGTTCCGATAAATCAGAAGTATTTTCATGCAGCAACGGATGCAGCTTTGCCATGGAGGGATTCGTGTTATTCACATCCTCTTGGCGGGGGCCAAAAGATAGACTGTTTGAGAGCCAATAGCGCTGCGGCGCAAAGGGATAGGTCGGCAACCCCGCTAAGCGCTTAACCGGCAGTGTAGAAACAAGAGGAGCCCAATCAACGGAGGTACCGTTCACCCACAACTTCCCAACTTGTTTTAGCTGTCGATCAGATAGCAGTTGTTGAATAAAGTTTTGGCCCGCTGCTGTCTCATCAATACCTAGGTCTTGCTGTTTATCTGCAACACCTAGATAAGCCTCAGCACATGATTTGCCTTCCATTACTCGATTTAGATCCACTAACAACTGTTCTCGGCTATCAACCACTAAAGCGAATCGATGAGCCATCGCTACACGGCCAATCTGATAGGTGAAAAGCAAACTGGCTAAATCCAGGTCTTTATGCTCAGCGATATAATGATAAACTCGCGCAATATATTCGTGCAGTTGTTCCGATGATTTGGCCGATAAAACCAACAGCCCGCGCACAAACGTCGGCTCAGCATGGTGTTCAACCTGAGTTGGGCGTGACTGAAACTCTTCCAACACAATATGTGCGTTTGAACCGCCAAAACTGAATGAGCTAACACCGGCTCTTCGCGGTATGTCTTTGCCCTGTTGGTCTTGTAAGGCGCGCCATGCTTGTTTTTCTTGTACCACGAAAAATGGGCTATCGGAAAAATCAAGATAAGGATTGAGCTCTTCACTATGAAGGCTTTTCACCAATGTCTTATGTTTTAGCTGGAGTATTACCTTTATCACACCAGCTACACCTGCTGCCAACTCTAAATGACCGATATTAGTTTTGACTGAACCCAACCCGCAATGAAATGGATTATTGCTAATATCGACAACTTGTTTTCCCTCGGTTTGATGATACAACTTTCTAAATGCCGCTTTCAGTGCATTGACCTCGACCGGATCACCCAAGGGTGTTCCAGTACCATGGGCTTCGATATAACCCACGCTACGTGGATCAATACCCGCTTGTGAATAGGCTGATTCTAACAACGCAGTCTGCGCCTTGGGATTAGGCGCCGTTAAAGAATTGGCTTTACCCCCGTGATTTTCCGCACTCGCAACTATTAGACCATAAATAGGGTCTTTAGCTTGTTCTGCTCGACTCAGAGGTTTTAACAGCAACATGCCAACACCTTCACCACGCACATAGCCATTCGCCTGCGCAGAAAAAGTTTTACAGCGACCGTCTTCGCTAAGCATCCCCGCCTTATTAAATGCCATATGGAGTACGGGGGTCGCTATGACACTGAGGCCACCCACTATTGCTTGATCACTTTGGCCACTGCGAATAGCTTCAACACCACGATGAATCGCAATCAACGAGCTGGAACACGCTGTTTCAATGGGTTCACTAGGACCATGAAGATTAAGAAAATAGCTGATGCGATTAGGTCCTACCGACGCGACCTCACCAGTAGCAGAATGCCCATCTATGGCTATCTCTGACTGTCGCAAAAGTTCACTGTAGCCACTATTGGTGATACCGATAAAAACTGCTGTGTTACTGCCAGAAAAATCTGTTGCAGCATAGCCCGCGTCCTCAATCACATTCCACACATAAGTCATCAGTAATCGTTGCGGCGGGTCCATCAATTGTGCCTCGCGCGGTGAAATACCAAAAAACTGCGCATCAAATTGATCAGCACCTTCGGTAAAACCGCCCCATTTAATATTGGTCTTGTTGGCCTCTTTAGCTGGATCGCCATAATAGGCTTGCCAATCCCATCGTTCCTTAGGAATCTCACCAATACAATCTCTGCCATTAGAGAGGTTTTGCCAGAATTCCTCTAGATTTTGCGCCATGGGAAAACGACCACTCATACCAATAATCGCCACTGGGTCATGATCTACAGCGTTTATTGGCTCTGATACCGATCGACGATCAACACCCATTCGACGCCCAGGCCGTTGTAGATTGGAAGCTAAGTGACGTTGACTCAATGCCTGGTCTGGCTGTATGGCGTTGGCATCACCGGGTTTAGCCAAATCAAACCGCCCACTGAAATACTCGTAATACTCTGTCGACAAAAACCCCGCTATATCGGCGATCGTAGAATATTCGAAAAACAGTGTAGGCGTGAGTTTAAGCTGGTAGGTTTTATTCAACCAGTTCGTGAATGTAGTGAAGGACAACGAATCAAAACCGAACTCACTTAAATCAACATCTACTCGAATAGCACCGTGATCTGATTTGAGCAAACTGGGTACTTTATTCACTAGAACCGCTTGAAGCTTTTCTTGTAAAAACGATTTGTCATCGGAAACCACCGTGGGCTGGTCCGATGACATTGTATTATTTGATGTGGCTGTTGACAGATGTGCCGCCGTTGATCGCTTGGCTTGGGATATTGGCTGATCTAGGCTCACTCGCACATCTTTCTTCGCTACCACTGGGTTATATACGTGGGTTTCTGATGACACCACATATTTATTTAGCTTCGCCATCTCGCCCGACAGAACCATCACCTGGGAATAGCCACTCGTAACCGCTTGGTAAAAGGCTTTTAAACCCTGTGTCGATTCAAGCGCTACTAAGCCTTTTGTTTCCTGCATCAGTTGTAGAGTTGACTCATCAACCAACATACCGCCATCTCGCCACAAGGGCCAGTTTATAGATAAGCTATGGCCATACCGCAGCTGACGAGACACTAACTCTTGACGATACTGTATATAACTATCCACAAACCCGTTGGCCGCAGCATAGTCACCTTGACCTTCGTTACCTAAAGTACTCGCGATGGAAGAAAAACTGATAAAGAAATCAAGTTGCAGCGCCTGACTAGTCTCATCTAAATGAATCAAACCAGCGACTTTAGGTGCCAGCACAGCGTTAACGTCGCTTAGATCTTTGTTAACTAACCAGTCATCTTTTATCAATCCCGCGCTGTGCACGATACCATTTAAGCCACCACAGGTAGTGACGATCTCGGTAATAAGTGATGCAACTGCTTCCCTATCGCTCACATCGGTTTGCCGATAAATGACACGAGCACCTGTATTTTGGATATCTTGCAAAAACGCTCGCCCCGACTCAGTCAACGCGGAACGACCACTTAACACTAGCGTGACAGATGCCAATTGTTTCGCTATTTCGCGCGCAAACAGCTGACCTAAACCACCCATGCCACCTGTCATCAAATATACGCCGCGCTCACGCCATGGCGAAGATTCGCTGGTTGGCATAACATTGAAGGGTTCCCATATCGGGATTTGACGTCGGTTACCTCGATAGCGGATCTCCGTATCCTGAGGTAAACGAGCGTTATCTTGTAGTATTTGAACTAAGCTATCGGTATTTTCTATCGACTCAACCATGATCAGCTGGCCAATAAACTTTGTGTGTTCCATTTGTGCCGTTTTCAGCAAACCGACCAAACCACGGAATAGGTCTGACATCGGACCTGAAAACACGACGACTTGCATTAACAGGGTTGTTGTTGGTTTTTCTTGCAAAAGTGTTTGTATGGTTCGAAAAATTGCTTTGGTATAATGAACGTATTTTTCAGCAAGTGTTAAGTTATCGACTTCCGTTGGCAATGTGTGGAGCACGAGTTGCGGATCATCAGCAAAACGCTGATTAGCCTTAGCAACTTGCTCAGTGTCTTTTAATGTACCCAAATCACAAAGTAGAACATGTCGTTTTTTATGATGAACCGCCGGCATATCATCTAAAGAAGCCTGCTTCCATTGGCGGTGCCATAGTACTGTTTCAATGTCACTCTTGGTTTGGAATACCCGCTTCGTCAGCCCTCTTACCTTGATACATAAATTTCCGGATGTATCAAATAAATCAACATCGATTTTCGTTACTTTCTTGCCCGGCCCGCTGTCTGGCGCATAACGCACCCACGAAACCATCTCCAAACTACATGG
>JANQMK010000264.1 GCA_028280085.1 Pseudomonadales bacterium | reverse complement strand
TAGAAATGGCGGAGGCAGAATATATGGTACGCGCTTCCGGATATTTGCAAAATATTAACGACATAAAAAACGTGCCATTAGGTTTAAGCGAACAGGGCGCGCCACTCATGCTAGGAGACCTAGCTGACGTGGTCAAAGGGCCTCAAATGCGCAGAGGGATCGCTGAGCTTGACGGCGAAGGGGAGGTTGTCGGTGGTATCGTTGTTATGCGATCTGGTGAAAACGCACAAAAAACTATTGCAGGTGTAAAAGCTAAACTGAGTGAACTGCAAGCAGGGTTACCGCAAGGTGTTGAGATTGTCACGACATATGATAGATCAAACCTTATCGAAAGTGCGATAAGTAATCTTTATAAGAAGCTTCTAGAAGAATTTATCATTGTTACACTCGTCTGCATGGTTTTTTTATCTCACTTGCGGTCTGCACTAGTTGTCATGGTGAGTTTACCGTTGGGTATAATAGTCGCGTTTATTGTTATGTACCTGCAAGGAATCAACACCAACATCATGTCATTAGGCGGTATTGCGATCGCCATTGGCGCTATGGTTGACGGCGCCATCGTGATGATTGAAAACGTGCATAAGCATTTAGAAAAAACAACGCTTACCAACGACAATCGTTGGGATGTTATCTATAAAGCGGCCAAGGAGGTAGGTACCCCCTTGTTCTTTTCATTGCTGATTATCACGATGAGTTTCCTGCCAGTCTTTACTTTACAAGCTCAAGAGGGAAAATTGTTTTCGCCCCTAGCGTTTACAAAAACCTATGCCATGGCTGCCGCCGCTGGATTAGCGATTACACTAGTGCCGGTATTGATGGGCTACTTTATTCGAGGACAGGTCCTACCAGAAAAAAAGAACCCGCTTAACCGCCTTTTAATGACTATCTATCAGCCGCTTATCAAACGCCTACTGCAGGTTCCCAAAACGGTATTATGTCTTAGTCTTGTATTTATGGTATTGGGCTTGTGGCCAATGAGCAAAATTGGTTCAGAATTTATGCCTGCCCTTGATGAGGGGGATTTAATGTATATGCCAACGACTTACGCAGGGCTATCTATTGGTAAAGCAAGAGAACTATTGCAACAAACGGATAAACTCATTAAAACCGTTCCCGAAGTTCAGTCGGTATTTGGCAAAATAGGACGAGCTGAAACGGCAACAGACCCAGCGCCGTTAACAATGATTGAAACGGTTATCCAGTTCAAACCTAAAGATCAATGGCGACCAAACATGACGATGGATAAACTAAGGCAAGAGCTCGATTCCCTCGTTCAGTTTCCCGGTTTAACGAATGCTTGGGTAATGCCAATCAAAACCCGCATTGACATGTTAGCCACAGGAATCAAAACACCGGTCGGCATTAAAGTTGCTGGGCCAGATCTCGCTGTCATCGAACAAATAGGCAAACAATTGGAAGAAGTGTTACCCGACGTTTCGGGTACCGCTTCAGTTTATTCGGAGCGAGTAGCCGGTGGCAGGTACGTGAAGATTGATATCGATAGGCTAGCAGCAGCAAAATATGGCTTGAATATTTCAGACGTTCAATCAGTGGTAAGAACGGCTATTGGCGGTATGAACGTCACCGAAACAGTAGAAGGTTTAGAGCGCTATCCAGTGAATATCCGATATCCTCAGGATATTCGGGACTCATTAGCAAAGCTGCGTAATCTCCCAATGGTGACACCTAACAAGCAGCACATCTTACTAGCAGATGTCGCAGAGCTCTACGTCACCGATGGGCCATCGGCGATAAAAAGCGAAAACGCCCGTCTTAACGGCTGGACGTTAGTTGATATTCGCGGTAGAGATCTCGGTACTTACGTTACAGAAGCACAAGAAATTGTAAAGCAACGGGTGGCACTGCCTCCAGGTTACTCTTTAAATTGGTCTGGCCAATATGAATACATGCAACGTGCTGAGCAACGTATGATGATTGTCGTACCCCTGACACTAATCATCATCATAACGCTGCTCTATTTAAATTTCCGCAGTTTGATTGAAGTTATTATCATTCTTGGAACTTTGCCTTTTGCATTAATTGGCGGCATTTGGTTAATGTATTTACTTGACTATGATATGTCGGTTGCCGTTGCTGTTGGCTTTATCGCATTGGCCGGAGTAGCAGTTGAAATAGGAGTACTCATGCTAGCTTATCTCAATAGTGCTTTTCATGAGACAAGCGAAGGTGTATATAAAAGTGATAGGCAACTTACTGTGGATGATATCACCATGGCCGTAATAAAGGGTGCCGGCCACCGAGTTAGACCAATTATAATGACGGTCTCCGCCACGTTTTTTGGACTAGTGCCGATTATGTACGGCGATGGCACTGGCTCAGAGGTAATGCAGCGGATCGCAGGGCCAATGATTGGCGGTATATTGACAACATTGATATTAACTCTACTTGTTATACCGGTTATTTACTGGCTATGGAAATCTTCAAGGCTTGCTAATAGCAAGCCAAAGCGTTAGAGTCCAAACAACATCTGCCAGTAGACAACGCGTGAAAACCCGTAAAGCTCTAAAACTTAAAGGCTGTATATACTTTCCGCCACTGTTAGAGAATAGGAGTATAAATGCAATACTGCTTAGAGTACCAATCACACATCTCCTGCAGTAAAGAGGACGCATGGCGTTGGGTAACATCGTTCGACGGTATATCAAAAGAGATTCCACCTGGCCTAAAACTATCTGTTCCGCCAGGGGTAAGCTCCATCGACGACGTTAATATCACTTTGGGCAAACCGATGTTTCGGGCTTCAGCTAACTTGTTTGGGTTTATACCATTACTGTTCTCAAATCTTACATTAATTGAGCTAGATAATAAAAATGGTTTTGTTGAACGTTCTGAAATGTCAATGATGAACCTGTGGCAGCACGAGAGAAAAATTGTTGAAGATACTGACAAACTTCTTATCAAAGATAAACTAACATTCGAGCCCAAAATGCTAAAATCGTTGACTTATTGGGTGGTTGATCAACTGTTCCAATATAGGCATCGTCAGTTAAAGCGATGGTTAACTGACGATTATGGCAAATATAAAAAATAAATAAAGCCGATATCTTGTCATAAGTTTTTGTCTTGTTCCGTCTTCTGGACTTACACTTCATGTACGACCAATTATCTATAGCCGACGCGTAGTACCTTCGTCGTTGGCATTTTAGCCGCATTAGATCTTGACCGTGATTAAAGTCACGGTTTGTTGTTTTCAGAATTATAGGGCTATGATCGTCTAATCTAGGGTAGTGTCGAATATAGTAAAAATTTTGTTTCACCTGTCAATTGACGGGTTCACTCTATGACATTATTACTGGTTCTCCTCCACTGGCATCGATTCAGGCTCTAGAATATTCCTAAGTCATCGCTAAGGGCCGCTATACTTGGCAATACATGGGATATATAAAACTGATTAGATACTAAACGATAGCAATCATTTTGATTCTACTATTTACTTTCTTTTACCCTTACTGCGCCATACGGGGTACTAGAACCATCTCCTTGAAAATGACATAGACCGCTGAAAAGCTGGGAGCCACGGGGCCTGTAGAGGGCCATTGGTTCTGATCACGTTATTCGCTTGAAGGCTGATGCTTCTCAGCGTTTTTTGGTTTCGAAGAGTGTCAATAGTTTCGACAAGATGACTGAGTTACTAAATAATCGCATTCGTGGCCAATCGAGCGTATTCATTCCATAAGGCAATCTCGTAGTCATTGCCGCCTCTGAAGCGATTGCCATTCACTGATTCAATGCGCGTTGCACATAGTTACACAGGCTCTATCGCCAATGCATTCCAACACGCAAAGTGCTTTAGTCAGTCGATCGCACTTGCAGGACGAGATCACTTCAATTACCACTGGACAGCTTGCTAACAATTGTCGCTTGTGTTGTCGTCTGTTAGGCGACAATTATGATGGCTGGTTGGTCCTTTATGTGTCTACCAGGCCTTTGTTTGTCCTTCAAAGATCACCCGGCCATCATCGTTGTCTTGGACCGGCTAAGATAGTTGACACTAAATAGGAGTTGCTATTACGATAGATAGAATGCGTCCGCAATTTTAATCTATTCCTTTACGACCGAGCTGGTCAGTCTACAAATAAAGAGTTTTCGTGCGATAGCAATAGTTTTCTTGCTTAAGAAATTGGCTATCCGTGGGCCTAATATTAATCGAATTGTCGACAAAGAAATGGTATATCGTTTGGTTTAAGAGAAGCATTAGTTGACATGTTTTTTTGGTGATGGTAGATGCTTGCAATACTAAATAAATTTTGCCACGGCTATGTGGCTATTCCCATCATAGAATCTTGTGCAAAAAGGGGGTTGTTTGAATTATTGACCAGCAAACAAGTTCACCACTATGCCGGGATAATAGAGCAACTTAACGCAAATGAGGGCTATTTTAGATTAGCGTTAAATGCCTTAGTGGGATTCGGTTGGGTAAAAAAAAATGACGACGATTCCTATTATTTAACAGACCTCGTGCAACCCAAATTTTATTCGTTAGATTTGTCTTCGCTTTACGATGTACCTCCCCAAAGTTTTTTTAGTGAGATTTCTCCAGATCTGCTACTCGACGCTCTTGACAATCTCCAGGCCAATCCAATTGATGACCTTAGCCTGAATACCATGCGAGAAGGGGCTGCCATGGTGCCATTGTTGCTAGCTTTGCGGCACCTGGGTACCAGTGATTTATTGTCAGCAATTGAGACCTTGCCCAGTACAATCCAATTACCGATAAGGACTGCGTTAAGCAAAAAAGCTTGGATTCATTATGGGCAGAATAGCTGGGAACTGACGCCGGCTGGTGAAACAGTATTTAACAAGATGGGCGTCTTGTCGATAGCGGCGTCCTATCGCCCCATGTTGTCGCAGATGGATAATCTGTTATTTGGCGATGCTGCAAGTGTGTTTGTCAGGGATGAACAGGGTGATGAGTCACATATCGATCGTTCATTGAATGTCATTGGCAGTGGTTTTCAACACGGGCGGTATTTTAAGGCCATGGAAACTCTGGCACTGAAAATATTTAACCAACTACCCCTGGAAGAGCAGCCCAAAGCATTGGCTGACATGGGTTGCGGTGATGGCTCTCTGCTAAAACAACTCTATCATTCTATTGTCAGTAAAAGTTTGCGTGGGCAGCACATAAAAGAGATACCATTGATGTTGTTGGGTATTGATTATAATCAGTCAGCGCTAAAGCAGACAGCTGCTAATCTACAAGGGTTACCTCATCAAACATTACTGGGTGATATTAATGACCCGCAATCGCTGCTCAAAGAGCTGGTGTCAATGGGCTATACCGATATTGGCGACGTATTGCATATACGTTCTTTCTTAGACCATAATTTTTCTTGTGATAGTAACCAATTTGTTGATGAATCGCTTGAAAACTTTTTTCCGCATGAAATGGGTGCGTATGTTGACGCACACGGAAACTCAGTCAGCCCATTGCAAGTGCTAAGTGCCTGGCAAGCCCACATGCAATCTTGGGCTGACGTCGTTGATACGGGTAGCTTACTGTTACTGGAGTCTCATTGCCTATCAGCTGTTGATACGTTCAAGCATCTGTTAGTAGCAGAAAACTTTTATTTTGATACGCTGCATACATTTTCTCACCAATATCTTATCAGTGCCGAGTCATTTATTGTGTTAGCTGCAAGAGCTGGACTATTTGCCAAAGTGCCGCCGCGCCGCTACCCCAAAACCTTGGACTATTGTCGAATCACGTTGAATCAATTTGAAAGGCGAAACTATCGTATTCGCCACGCCCAGGTTAGCGATATAGCGAGGTTAGTGGCATTAGAATTCAGCTGTTGGCTTCCTTTGTTACGAACACCTGACACTGTATTAAGGACTCGTCTAGAGCAGTATCCCCAGGGACAATTCGTACTGGAACATGAAGGGCAAGTTATTGGCGTCATTTATAGCCAGCGGATCGAGAGAATAGAAGATCTAGAGAGTGCTACCGCGTCTAATGTCCACCGTCTTCATCAAGCAAGTGGCCCCATTATTCAACTTTTAGCTGTTAACGTTGATCCTCAATGGCAAAACTTACGACTAGGGGACCAATTGCTAGAGTTCATGTTGCAGCGCTGTTCAGTGATGAATGGCGTAAAGTCCGTTGCAGGCGTGACTCTCTGTAAAGACTATCAGGCTAGTGATAGCGTATCATTCCACGATTATATCCAGCAACGGGATAGTACCGGAAAAATTTGCGATCCTATTTTATCGTTTCATGAACATCATGGTGCAACTATTGAGCGAGCCATCAGCAACTATCGTCCAGGGGATGAAGCCAACGAAGGGTATGGTGTGTTAATTTGCTATGATATTCACCATCGTATGTCTGGCCCGGCAAAACAAGATAGCAAGAAAAATAATCCTCTTAAGATAGCTGACAAGGTTGTGACATCGACATCGCAACTGACGGAAGAGGATATTGCCAATTTTCTGCAACGCATTGTTGAGGTGACATTGGGCGAGCACAATCACGCGTTTGCATTTGACCGGCCTTTGATGGAAATGGGGCTGGATTCCGCCGATTTATTGGAGTTACAGGATCAAATACGACAAACCTATGATGTGAGTTTAGAGCCGGCATTTTTCTTTCAATATAATACAACAGACAAAGTACTGCGTTATTTGATTAACGTATTGGATATTACAAGCGAATCAACGAAGCCGACGCAAGTTACAGATAGACTGGTCCCCGCTTTATCTCAGCCCGTAACGCGAGCGCCCAATGAATCGCATGTGCCAATGCAAGCGACAACGCGTATCAAAGAAGGCGTAGTGAACGGAGCCGTTGCGATTATTGGCATCGCCTGCAAATTGCCAGGAGGTGTTGAGTCACCGCAAGCGCTGTGGGATGCGCTAATGGCTGGCAAGTCTCTGATAGACGATGTACCAGAAGGTCGGATAAATTGGCCAGATGATGAAGTGATGGAAATGCTCCCCGATGGCATAAAACGGGGCGGGTTTATCTCGGATATCGCTTGTTTTGATGCGTCATTTTTCCGGATTTCTGCCTATGAAGCCCAGTGCATGGATCCGCAACAACGCATTTTATTGCAACTAGCGTGGTCCTGCCTTGAACATGCTGGCACACCTGCCGCCCGGTTGAAAGGGCATGATGTCGGTGTTTTTATTGGTGCAAGCGGTTCCGACTACACGCACCTATTGTGTGATGCGGGGATCGAGGTTGATGCATATTATAGTTCCGGTAACGCGATGTCAGTACTAGCAAACCGCCTTTCTTATTTCTTTGATTTTGATGGGCCGAGT
>JANQMK010000194.1 GCA_028280085.1 Pseudomonadales bacterium | reverse complement strand
AGAAAACATAGTCTGTGGAAACATAGAAGGTAGTAGGGAAGTGAAGTATAAGCAGTACGTAGTTACGTCATGTCATATAGTTACGTAGTATATAGTACGTAGTATATAGTTAGTTACGTAGTATATATGTAGTATAGAAGGATGTAGTGTTGAGAGATGTGTCGATATTCTGTTGTCGTTGATACCTTTTTTAAGTCGCACGGCACACAACAAGTATACAGAAGAAGTTTGTATTGCATGTAGTAACATTGGTTTGAAAGGTAGGTTTGGTGGGACAGGTTCAGGTTATTTAAGCGAATGTAACCTAATAAGAATGCAGGTTTCTGTAGACATAGATTGATTGATGTAGATAAATTAAGGGAGTAAGAATTAAGGCGAAGTGGGGCTGAGGTAGGCCTGGCATAATTAAAATAATTCAAAAATAAATAATTGATTTATGTTATTAGCACTCTAGTTATAGCGATTTCAATATAAGATATTAACTAATAAAATGAGATACAATCATGTTTGCGATGACGGCTGAAACAATAAACAATGGAATGAAGTCTTTTTTTACCCCTATCCAAGCTATCAATGGACTGGCTATCGAATATGTAGAGGGTGTTGCTGGTAGTCAATTGGAATCAATCGCGTCCGTTAGTCATATTGCATTGAACCAAATAACAGCCATGACCTTGGTTAAGCAACCAGAGGATATTGCTGATTTGGGTACGCATTCCTTTAAAACTAGCGTCGCTTACCATCAGGTGATGTTTAATAGTACTCAGCGTATGCTCAAGGTTAATCGTGCGCTACAGGGCAGCATTAACCAATTAGTCTTTAAAGTTCCCCGTGTTGGCCTGTTAGAAAAGTTACAGGCTAATGATAATGATTTGGGGGCTACTACTACCAGCCAATCACGAGTGGTAGGAAAGGCCGTTAAAGTTGCTAATGTTAATACCGCCAAAAAGACGCGCACGGTCAAAGTGCTTAAGAAATCCCCTGTTCATCTTGTTGGTGCAGATACCAATGAAACAATAGATGACGAAAAGCTGGCTAAAGAAACAAGTGCTAAAGAAACAAGTGATAGTGCTACAACGCCACAAGGCCGCACCACGCATACTCAAACTAAGTCCTCGGAGACAGCCACTAAGTTTGATGCTTCAAGCCCTGGTAAAGACACTATGTCCGGTAGAAATACTGGGTCCGATAAAAAAGCGGCCTCTGCAGAGAGTAAAGCCAAGAATAAGAAAGTGACTCCCAAGAAACCTGAATTCACCGATTAACAGTGGTGTAATATCGAATATTCTGTTTACTTTGCACATGTGTGAATGTCTGCTAGCACACGATACTGGGTGATAGGGGCTTGATTAAATTTGCCCCTTAAACGGTGGGTTTTAGTAAGCGTTGGTGCTTTCATCTCTATTGTAGATGGGTATGCTTGAAGTCAAAGTTTAGGTCCGCTTCTGGTTCTTTTACAAAGTTACCCTGAAAGAAGCGTAGGCCAAGATCCCATAGTTTAGCGAAGCTTGTTGCTTCTTCGATGGCACAAGCTACCACTCTAGAGTTCGTCTTTAAAAGTGCCTCCAGTAAATCATGCTGGTCTTTTGATTTGCCAGCCAATATATCGTGGATGAACTGAGGTGATAAATGGACATAGCGGGGCTGTATCGATTTTACAATTTCTAGGGTATGGCTTGAAGAGCCTGCATGCTCCATAGAGAATCTGCATTTTAAACACTGAGATTGTTTAATAAACTCTCGGCAATTGGATGCATTACTTAAAATAGCTTTTTCATTAAAAGCGAAGATAAATCGCCCTTCTCCTCTCACGCGGGAATGAGTCACAAGGTTACTTAGCCAAGGCAGTAAGCTTGTTAATGGTTTGCCAGAGGGTTCGAGTTTTACAATAATGTCTGTTTCTTCCGATACTTCTGCAGAAGCATTGATAAGATCGTCCAATGCAAGCTGTGTGATTCTGCGATTAAATTCATCCTCCATATGGTTTTCATGAACGTAAGGCATAAACTGAGTTGGCAGTATGATGTTATTTTTGTCGTACAATCTCGCGTAGCCGACAAATACGCCTTCTGGCATATCTAAATTGATAATGGGTTGGTAGTGTAGATGTAGAGTATCGTTTTTAAATGCAGATAATACTAATTTGCCAATGTCATGGTCCTGGTCTAGTTCGAGCGTTGCTTGGGTGTTGGGCAATCCCAAGCACATTTGATTGCCGCCTTTTTTTTGCGCCTTCATCGCCATGCCTTGCGCAGTGTCGATCGCATCGCTAACACTCATGGTTCTGGCACTAATATTAAAGCAACCAATACTGGCAGTCACTCCAATCGGCGGACCAAAATCTTGATAGAATTTGCTTTGCGATAGTTGCAGTGCAATATGGTTAATATAATCTATAAGATTTTCTGGCTCTGATAAACGAAACAGTACAAGATAAACAAACTCATTAAGCTGAGTCATTAGTTCATTCCGTTGTAGCATCAGTTTAATCTGCTCGATGATCTTAAGATTAAGATTGCTCATCTCGTTAAAACCAATTAGAGAGCGCAAGTAGTCAGTATTGTCGATTGCGATGTAGGCTAGGGTGTATGGCTTCTCATCTGGTGTTACCGTAGCAATAATTCTGGAAAACTCTGTAAAGAAAAACTGCGAGTCTACTAGGTTCTGTTGGCATTGTTTAGTAGTAGATAGCAGACGCTTAGCCGTTTCAGCTTGACATAAGCTGCGTGTTATCACGCCAATAAGATCTGCTTCATCTATGGGTTTGTAAATAAGATTAGTCGTGCCTAAAGAGAGTAAATCTCGCCTAGTATTAGCGGCTGTTCCCTCTGCTATTATAATGAGGGGAAGCGACGCATAGCGCCTGTCTTGATGTAACAACGCTGCTAATTCATAACTGCTAAATTCAGTTGTATTTTGTTCGGCTAGTACGATGTCCGGTTTAAATAGCTCTATCTGGTAAATAACATGATAAGGATCACTAGTAGATATCGCATCCATACCATTGTGTTTTAGTAATGAAGTTAGATATTTTAGTGTGCATTTATCAGTACTAACGATTAATACTTTTGCCGGCATTGGCTTGTCTTCTAGTACTTCAGCCAGCGATGATACGAGCTCTTGCGTTTTGACGGGCTTAGGCAAATAATAAGCGCCACCCACTCGTAGAGCTTTTAAGCGGGCAGCTATATCGGTTCTTGCTGAGGTAAAAAGAATAGGTACTTGAGTTTTCCATTTATTTTGCGCATATTGTATTGACTCAATACCCGCTAAGCTGCCTTCAGGGAATACCACATCCATAATAATGGCATCAGGCTGTTGCTGTTCGAAGGCTCGGTAGAATGCACTTATCGAATGAAAAGCACTAGTAAGATAACCTTCATTACGAAGTATAAGGCTAGTTAATTCGCCAGCATTGTAGTCACTATCGATAATGTATATTAGTTGGTTTTTTTGGTTTAAGCCGTTAAGCGAATTTATGTGACTGTCGCCATCTAATGGCGGCATAGCGTTTGAAATATTTATTAGTTGACGAAATTTCACATAAATGTCGTTTCTCTCGACGCCGGTTGGTAATCTGTGCTCGTCATGTATACCTGTCAGAATGTTATCAAGTAGTTGGGCCTGTTTATTCAGTTCAAATAAATCAAAGCGTTCACCCGCAGTCGCTAGTTTTTTTACTTCTTTATCAAGTATTGAAAATGCGTCATCGTTCCAATTGATGCTGCAGAGCTTGGTCCAAATACTATTAATTTGAGCTATCTTTTTTGGCAGGCTTTTAACATAGCTGCACTTTAAATGATGGTGGTCATTTTGATGATCATTGGACATGTTATACATATTGACTTCACTTTGTTGGTGCAGCGGCAGTTGTATATATCAAGCGAGTGTCCTTTCATTCGTGCTTCATGTTAAGTTGCATCTAACCTAGGTCATTTAGGTAGCGTTTCTATTTAAAGTGTCCTGTTTTATAAAAACGACGTGTTTTATAAGTCTAGCCCAAAGTATTTGTTCATGGATGTTGTTAGATCAAATAATGTGGATTAATGTAATAGCGCTATATATTGGTAGGCAAGTTTTAGACCAAGTTGGTTTTTAGCTTATTGAGCTTAACATAATTAATGTATTTCAAGACAATATGGTATTGATTTGGCGTAAATAGTTTCCTATCTTGAATATAAATGTGGTCTATGTCTGTTAATGTCAAAAAAATGATTTTTTCGACCATGATACATATAGTAAAAAGTTGAAGATGGCAGCTTAAACTTAGTTATGTGGAAGTGAATGTAGAAGGTAGAAGTTACAAGTAAGTGTAGAGGAAAATCCGAGGTGGCCTATCAATGTGTAGAATGTGGTTTTACCGGCAAAAAAGGTAGCTTCGTTGCCGGTAGTTGTCCTGCGTGCCGTTCTTATAATGTTAAGAATCTAGATGTAAAAGAAGACCGTATTAACCCGTGGGGTAGTCGGTTTCGTATTAGCTATATTGTAGTGTGCTTATTGCTGATTAGCGCCAAAGTATTTTTTGATTATAGTGTTCTTTAATAACATTACTAACACAGAACTTCTCGCACTATCTTGCCACAGCTAAAATCGATTAAGTGCCGTCGCCAGCACCTTCTTCTTGTACAGTAATGCGGAAGGTGTAGGATTCGTTATTGTATATCGCTTCTATCTCGAATTCGCCGGTTTCATCATCTGCGAGGGTGAAAACTGCGTCAAAACCGCTGTCTTCAATATCAATATTGCCGTCTATAAAATCTTCGTCGCGCGAGTCAGCTATCTGCCATGTTGTAGCGACAACTTCGTTACGCTCAACAACTTCTCCATCTTCTGTCTCAATTTCGATAAGTGACAGTGTAACTTCCTCACCTTGGTTATAGGTAACGGCCTCAGCATTACCATTTTCATCTTCAATCACAAGTTCAAAGTCTTCATCGTCAATAGTGATGTTGAGCTCATCGCTAATCCCGCCGCATGAAACCGAAACTGTAGCGCTGGCTTGGGTTACACCGTCTTGTGACGTGAATTCTCCTAATGCTGAAATAGTTGCTAAAGCTTGGCTATCTTCTGTCATTTCAAAGTTCGCGTAAGGGTTTATTACAACTGGGTCGTCTTCTGTGCTTAAAGACAGCAACGCTACTAATGCGATAGTGCCTTCATCAGGATCATAGTTGACGTTACTGTCGTCGATGGTGCCGTCTGATTCTAGTTTTGCCAGTGTTAAGCTCGCATCATCACCTAGCCCTGTTAGATTGATGTCAGTGTTGGCTGATACACCCTTGTAGTTCACTGTTAGGGTATAAACCGTTGCGGCATCAGAGCCGCCAAACTTTCCTTTAGTTGCTCCAAGATTCCCCGCCGCGCTGGTTTCTTCAGGTGATGAGGACCAGTCGGCAACGGCCGTTATCTCAAAGCTACGACTGTCTCTATAGTTTGCGGTGGCAGTGAATCCTAATTCTTCGCATACCTGGTTAGTATTAGTCGACAAGGGAGCTAAAGTAATAGACTCTATCGGCTCGTCACTAACGGAGACGGTGGTCTCCGATCTAATCGGAGTGGTGAATTGAGTGTAAGTAGCGATTACAGTTACATCCGTCGAATCGGCTGATACACCGGTTAGCAGACCTGCATTAGCGCCGCCACTGACGATAGTGGCCACAGCACTATCGCTAGTACTTAATGTAACTTGATTGGTTAAATCGGTTACGGTGCCATTGCTATCAACGCCGGTGATGGTAATCGGTGTCGATTCGCCGGGTTCGATGCGCCCAATTTGTGGCGTTAGCAAGAGCTCCTGTATCACTTCGCCGTCTGCAATTGCGCGGTCTTCTTCAATTATAAGTGCCATTTTGCTGCTATCGCCGGAACTACAGCTGATGGTAAAGAAGATGAGAAAGACGATAGCTAAAGTTCGATATTTTACAATACTTGGTGACATGTCGAGAGCAAACCTTTAAAAAACGAAGAATCCATGTGGCTAAAGATGCTAGTTAAAAATACACAATCGAAACACTTAGTCAAAACGTTAGGCTAATTAGAAAAGATAGTTAGCACCGAGACTAAAGGTACGAATTCGTAGATCATCTTCACTATAGTAAGACTTGTAATCCATACGGAGCACTAAGTTTGGCAATTTGGGGTAATACTGATTTAAGCCAACACCAAAAGCCGCGTCACTAAAGGTTTCACTACTTTCTGATGTGCCACTGAGAGAAACTTCTGTGCGAGCATAGCCAAGCATAATATCAGCTGTGACATCGTTGACCTTGCGAGAGATCAAACGCAGAAACACGCCTGCGGAACTATCGATGTCCACCGTGTGGCTTAAAAGCTCATCATCGCTGACACCCGTACCATACTGAAATTCTAAGGCAACTTGAGGCTTCAAGGTAAAGCCGGCTTTAGCCATGACGACATAGGGATTGCTACTTTCGTCAGCAATGTCAACGTCTGCGTAGCTCGCATCTAGCCCCACATAGAACTCGCCAATTTCTAAACTATCCCATGCCAAACTCGTATTGGCTGCCAAGATAAGCCATGATAAAACTAAAAACTTCATAATATTCATAGGGTTATAAAACTATTTCCAGTCATTAAACAGCGTTTCAACTTGCCCTGAAAATGGGTTACCTCACATTTATTACCAGTGAAGCGCGTACTGTAACAGAATGCTAGTTACTTTCAATCCTACATAAGTTATAACACACGCATTGCCAGTTTGAGTGGTGAAATAAATGATAAGTTCCGTAAATAAGGTGGCTCCTCTGGGTCCTTCAGTAGTCGATTAATCAGAACTATCATGATTAAATTATAGGCTTTTAATCTATCAGTTGATGGATACCAACATGAATGGGCGTAACAAATGGGAACAGAGCTTTATCACGCAGTTGCAGAACGAATTATTGCGGGTTTTGATCGTTACTTTGATGAGTTTCAGGCAATTACTGCCGGTGCGAGCGAGCGTTTCATTACAGCCAATTGGCAAGCGGTACAAAGCGCGTCTGTTAAGCGTATTGATTTATATAAAAAGGTTGTAGTTGAAGTATGCTCCCAGCTAAAGGAGGCCTTTGGCGAAGAGATTAATGAACCAGATTTCTGGCGCGGAGCGCGTCAATCGTTTGCTGAATCCATTAAGCACTATAAGAATTACAAAATTGCCGAATCGTTTTTTAATTCCATCTATTGTGACATTTTTCAGCATCAAGCGATTAACAATGATTATATGTTTGTCCATTCATCTGACCCCGATGGCACACCAGTGTCGGGCGATGAAATATATAAGCGTTACACATTAAAGAGTTCTATTACGTCGTTACTTGGTGAAATTATCAATGACTCAGATTTTGGTTTGCCTTTTCAGGATAAAGAGCGCGATATTAGACGTATCGTGCGTTCTGTTAAGCACCATCTTTTGCCATTTTTCAAAGATGATGATAAAAGCCAGATAGTTGTAGAGTTGATTCGTCCTATTTTTTACCGTAATAAAGCTGCCTATGTTGTCGGTCGAATTGTTTCTGAACATCGTTCGGCACCGTTTGTATTGCCCATACTAAATGATGAGAAAGGTACTATCTATGTCGATGCATTGATATCCAATCCTGACGATGTGAGTATTATATTTAGCTTTACTCGATCATATTTTATGGTTGAAAGCAAAGTGCCACGAGAACTGGTGGGATTTTTACATAGCTTAATGCCCCATAAGGAAAAGGGTGAGTTGTTTAATTCAATCGGCTATTGTAAACACGGTAAGACAGAGTTTTATCGCAGTTTTTTAAAGCATTTAGAAAATTCAGAGGACCAGTTTGTTATTGCACCCGGTATAAAGGGCATGGTAATGAGTGTCTTTACTTTACCCTCATATCCTGTGGTATTCAAAATAATTAAGGATAAGTTTGATCCGCCTAAGACAATGACGCGAGAAGATGTACGTGAAAAATATCGTATGGTCTCACGTCATGATAGAGTGGGTAGAATGGCGGATACGCAGGAGTTCGCCAATTTTGTATTTGACCACAATCGGTTTTCTCAAGAACTGCTCGATGAACTAGAGCAAGTGTCACCGTCTATGATTCGATACGACGGTGACAAAATCATTATCAAACATCTTTATACAGAACGTCGTATGACGCCTTTGAACCTTTATTTGCGGGGAGCGACGGAAGAACAAATTGAAGCAGCTATGGAAGAGTACGGTAATGCCATCAAGCAGCTTTCTGCAGCGAATATTTTTCCCGGTGATATGTTACTAAAAAACTTTGGCGTAACGCGGCACGGGCGTGTGGTGTTTTATGACTACGACGAGATATGTCCCTTGACAAAATGTAATTTTAGAAAGATTCCTGAGCCCAGAACTGAGGCTGAAGAATACGCGTCTACACCTTGGTATACTATTGGGCCGGACGATATTTTTCCTGAAGAATTTAGTCTATTCTTCTCTGGCAACCCTACTGCTAGAAAGGTGTTTGATAAATTACATAGTGATCTTTATGAGGTGGAATACTGGAAAACGTTACAACGAAATATTGAAAGTGGTATTGTCGAAGACGTTTTTCCCTATCGGCGCCGTAAACGTTTTGAACAACAGTAAGAGAGGGGGCACCTCATTGTCCAGAGGCGCTCGAGTGTAGTTTAAGCCGGATCACTAGGGCTAAAGTCGATAATTAAATCGTGAGCGATGTCTTCAAGACTCTGTGTTAGATCGTCGATATCTACGTTATTGGGCACTTCTACTAAAGCATTTGCTTGAAATAGTGGCGCTCCCGACATAGGGGCACTGCTGGAATCGGCTGTAAGATCAAGTAAATTAACATGTCGCTCCGCCAATATTTGTGACACATCTTTGATAATACCTGGCCGATCGTTACTGGTTAGATTGAGTATGTATTTATGTGATAACTGCTCGGGCTTTTCTTGTCCTGCTTTTTCAACCGTCACTGTTAAGCCATGTTCAGCTAGTTGCGCTAAGCTTTTACTGAGAGGTTCTTGTTGAGCTGTGGGTAAGCTGATAACTAATATGCCTGCAAACTTACCAGCCATATAGGACATGCGACACTTTTGCCAACTACCCTGGTGTTTTGCAATGGCTTGTGACAACAGTTCAACTATACCCGGCTTATCGTCACTAATAACTGTTAAAATTAATGCGCAGTTCACCATTGATATTCTCCTGCAATTAGCCCTTGGCCAGATAGTTTATGTAATTGATTGTAACACGTCGGCGATAGTTTGAAATAGTCTATCTATTTCTGCCTCGCTGATGATTAGTGGTGGAGATAATGCAATTGAAGAACCTATGTTTCTTACTAAAACGCCACGATCAAAACACTGCTTAAATACTTCAGTAGCTCTCGCGGCAACAGCATCGACTC